>CAMWMT010000001.1 GCA_947175375.1 uncultured Clostridiaceae bacterium
GCCGCCCTCATGGCGACTCGAATATCTTACCAAATCTTTCCTGCTTTGTCAATACCTTTTTTAACTTTTTTCAAGTTTTTCTAATATCAACTTTTTCAGAAAAGAAACGGAGAAAGAGGGATTTGAACCCTCGCGCCGGTCACCCGACCTACACCCTTAGCAGGGGCGCCTCTTCAGCCACTTGAGTATTTCTCCGGACACGTCATTTCGTGACGCATGGGTTATTATACTAAATACAGAAATAAATGTCAACTACTTTTTTTATTATTTTTAAATTATTTTTTAAGCTTGTTATTTGTCCATGGCATCCTGAATCCTTTTCATCACTTTTTCTGCGATCTCTGTAGTCTTCATTTCCTTATATTCCTCATAATACAGAGGTCTCAGATACTGTACCTCCACCGTGACGGGATCTACAGACCCTGTATCAAATACTTTATAAGCATTTCGGATACATACTGGAACGATCGGACACTTCGCCTTCGTCGCACTCTTAAACGAACCACCTTTAAAGTTTCCAACCGCATTCGAATTTTTAGAACGAGTCCCTTCCGGAAAGATCAGGAAATTCTTTCCTTCCTTTACTTCCTGGCTGACCTTCTGGATCACTTTCATAGACTGCCTGACATCTTCCCTGTCTATGGAATATGCTCCCATAATACGGAAAATCAGATTCAGAAACGGAAGATGTTCCAGTTCTTTTTTCATAACCACAGAAAAAAAGCGAGGCGAACCATCCAGCAGGGCCAGTACATCATACAGGCCCTGGTGATTCGGAAAATACATAAAGCTCTGGTCTTTTGGAATATTTTCCAGACCACGGGAAATAACAGTCACATTCCCTCCACTATTGGCACGAGAAACGATTTCTTTAAAGAGAGTCAGTTTTTTCTCTTCTGATATATGGTTGCTATTCGCTGCATAGTACCAGAGTTTCCCATACCAGAAGGGAACGGTCAGAATATTTTTAAAAATCATTAACCAAATTCGTTTCATGTGTTATGTCTCTTCCTCCGATTCTGCTGTCGGTATTTCTTCAGACTGTTCTTCCAGTTCCCTCACCGATTCTTCTTCGGATTCTTCCTCCAGTTCATTCTTTACTTCCTCACGAACCTTTGCAATATTGGCAACCTTGATTCCAGCTTCCATATCCACATTCATGAGCTTCACTCCGGAGGTAATCCGTTTCAGCACAGAGATATTTTCACAGCCAATCCTTATAATGATGCCTTCATTGGTGATCATCATGAGTTCGCTGTCTTTATTCACTGCTTTTGCCCCGACCACGACACCTGTCTTATCCATGATCTTATAGCATTTGAGTCCTTTGCCACTCCTGTTCTGAACATGGAATTCCTCAATCGGTGTTCTCTTTCCATAACCACCTTCTGACACGATCAGAAGATAATCCCCCTGATCATGAAGCTGCATAGCGACTACTTCATCATCCTCGTCTAGATTCATTCCGATAACGCCCATAGCTGTACGGCCCATGGTACGCACCTTATCCTCACGGAATCGGATGCTCATGCCATTCTTGGTCACAAGGATGATATCCTTCTCTCCATCCGTCACTTTTACTTCGATCAGTTCATCATTTTCTTTCAGGCTGATGGCCTGAAGACCGGTTTTTCGAATATTGGCAAAATCAGAAAGGCTTGTCTTTTTGATAATACCACCCTTCGTGGCCATGGCAAGATAGCTACTGCCATTAAATTCCTTCAACTTGATCGCAGCGGTGATCTTCTCGCCTGGCTGAAGCTGCAGCAGATTGATAATCGCAGTTCCTCTCGCAGTCCTTCCTGCTTCCGGGATCTCATATGCCTTCATCCGGTACACACGTCCAAAATTGGTGAAGAACATGATAAAATGATGGGTCGTGGTCATGAAGATCTCTTCTATGAAATCTTCTTCCAGCGTCTGCATTCCCTTGATTCCCTTGCCGCCCCGGTTCTGGCTTTTGAAATTATCAACCGTCATACGCTTAATATAACCAAGATGTGTCATAGTTATGACGGTATCGCTGACTGGAATCAAATCTTCCATACTGATGTCAAATTCATCATATCCAATCTTTGTTCGACGATCATCTCCGTATTTTTCAGAAATCAGGAGAATTTCCTCTCGGATAACGCCAAGCAGCTTTTTCTCATCTGCAAGAATTCCTTTCAGATACTGTATCTTTTCCATCAGCTCATTATATTCTTTTTCCAGCCGGTCTCTTTCCAGTCCGGTCAATGTACGCAGACGCATGTCCACGATGGCTTGTGCCTGTACATCATCCAGTCCGAATTCTTCCATTAGGGAACTTTTTGCGATCTGGACATTCTCCGAACCGCGAATAATCTGAATTACTCGGTCGATATTATCAAGAGCGATAAGCAACCCCTGTAAAATATGTGCCCGCTCTTCTGCCTTGTTCAGTTCATATTTGATTCTTCTGGTTACCACATCCTCCTGATGCAGAATATAATATTTCAGCATGTCCAGAAGATTCAGAACCTTCGGCTCATTATTTACAAGAGCCAGCATAATCACACCAAAGGTATCCTGAAGTTGAGTATGCTTATAGAGCTGATTTAAAATCACATTCGGATTCACATCTTTTCGAAGTTCAATGTTAATCCGCATTCCTTCCCGGCTGGACTCATCGTTGATATAGGTAATTCCGTCGATCTTCTTTTCTTTAACCATATCAGCGATTTTCTCGATCAACCGCGCTTTATTTACCATGTAGGGAAGCTCTGTCACAATGATCCGATTCTTCCCATTGGCCATAGATTCGATATTACTGACCGCACGAACGCGAATCTTACCGCGACCCGTACGATAAGCTTCATTGATGCCAGAGGTTCCCAGAATCTCTGCTCCGGTAGGAAAATCTGGTCCTTTCACAATATTCAAAATTTCTTCGATCTGAGTATCTCGATCCTCTTCGATCCGGTTATCGATAATCTTCACTACGGCACCAATCACTTCCCGCAGATTATGAGGCGGTATATTCGTTGCCATACCAACAGCGATTCCAGTCGTTCCGTTGACCAGAAGATTCGGATATCTGGACGGCAAAACAAGAGGTTCTTTCTCCGTCTCATCAAAGTTCGGGCCAAAATCCACGGTATCCTTATTAATATCCGCCAACATCTCCATGGAGATTTTGCTCAAACGCGCCTCTGTATAACGCATAGCAGCCGCGCCGTCTCCATCCACGGAACCAAAGTTACCATGTCCATCCACCAGCGGATACCGGGTCGACCATTCCTGAGCCATATTGACGAGGGCTCCATAGATGGAACTGTCTCCATGAGGATGATATTTACCCATGGTATCTCCGACAATACGCGCACATTTCCGATGAGGTTTATCGGGACCATTATTCAATTCGATCATGGAATAGAGGACTCGGCGTTGCACCGGCTTCAGACCATCCCTAACATCAGGAAGTGCCCTAGATGCAATAACACTCATGGCATAACTGATATAGGATTCTTCCATGGTCTCTTTTAGATCCACTTCATGAATTTTATCAAAAATATTATCTTCCATACTTTTCTATTCCTCATTATCCGGTTAAATATCCAGATTCTTCACATATTTTGCGTTGGCTTCAATAAATTCTTTTCTGGGTTCTACTTTGTCTCCCATGAGCGTTGTAAAAGTCAGATCAATTTCCGAAGACTGTTCTTCATTCATAGTAACTTTCAGAAGAATCCTTTTCTCCGGGTCCATTGTCGTTTCCCATAGCTGTTCTGCATCCATCTCTCCCAGACCTTTGTAACGCTGAATCTTATTGTTCTGATCCCTTCCAATCTCAGCAAGAATCGAATTTAATTCTTCGTCAGAATAGGCATACCATACTTTTTTATTCTTCTCAATCTTGAAAAGAGGGGGCTGGGCCAGATACACATAACCTTGTTTGATCAACTCCGGCATAAAACGGTACATAAAGGTTAATAAAAGCGTACTGATATGTGCCCCATCCACATCCGCATCTGCCATAATAATGATCTTGTGATAACGAAGCTTTGTGATATCAAAATCCTCATGGATCCCTGTTCCAAATGCTGTGATCATGGATTTAATTTCATCATTGCCATAGATCCGGTCTAGCCTTGCCTTCTCCACGTTCAAAATCTTACCACGAAGCGGAAGGATCGCCTGTGTCATACGGTTTCTTGCTGTCTTTGCGGAACCGCCTGCAGAATCTCCCTCCACCAGATAGATTTCACAATTTGCTGGATCCTTATCGGAGCAGTCCGCCAGTTTACCCGGAAATGCAAAGCCGTCCAGTGCAGATTTTCTTCTTGTCAGCTCTCTCGCTTTTCTTGCTGCCTCTCTGGCACGCTGGGCAAGAATGGATTTTTCCAGGATCTGTTTTGCCACCTGCGGATTCTGTTCCAGATAGATGGTCAGCCGATCAGACACGATACTGTCCACAGCGCCTCTAGCTTCCGTATTGCCAAGACTGTGCTTGGTCTGTCCTCCGAACTGAGGTTCACTGATCTTAATACTGATGATCGCCGTCAGTCCTTCTCTGATATCCTCACCGGACAGATTACTCTCCGTCTCCTTCAGAAGCTTGTTCTTTCTGGCATAATCATTGAAGGTCTTGGTAACAGCGCTCTTAAAACCTGCCAGATGCGTTCCGCCTTCATGCGTATTGATATTATTTACAAAACTATAGCAATTTTCAGAATAAGAATCATTATGCTGGAATGCCACTTCCACCTGTACATCATCTTTCATTCCTTCACAGTAGATGATATCCTCATAGATCGGCGTGGTGCTTTTATTCAAATACTGTACAAACTCCTTGATGCCTCCCTCATAGTGGTAGACTTTAGAAAGAACCGGATCCACCCTCTCGTCTGTCAGAGTAATCCTCAGTCCTTTTGTCAAAAATGCCATCTCACGAAGACGGATCTGAAGCGTCTTAAAATCAAATTCCGTTACTTCGAACATCTCTTTATCCGGAAGAAAGCGGACTGTCGTACCAGTGACACCCGGTTCACAAGTGCCGATGACTTTCAGCGGATAACAAACCTTTCCTCTCTCATAGCGCTGCTGATACAGTTTTCCTTCACTACAGATGGTCACCTCCAGCCATTCGGAAAGCGCATTGACAACCGATGCGCCGACTCCATGCAGTCCTCCGGATACCTTATATCCGCCGCCGCCGAATTTTCCCCCTGCATGCAGGACGGTAAATACGACTTCTACTGCAGGGATACCCGCCTTGTGATTGATTCCTGTAGGGATTCCTCTTCCGTCATCCTCCACCGTAATCGAATTATCCTTATGAATCGTTACATGAATATTTTTGCAGTATCCAGCCAAAGCTTCATCTATAGAATTATCTACAATCTCATACACCAGATGATGAAGCCCTCGAAAGGAAATATCATCAATATACATTCCAGGTCTTTTTCTGACCGCTTCAAGTCCTTCCAGAATCTGAATCTGATCGGCATCATATTCCATATTTTCTATTTCTGTACCCATCTCCATGCCTCCTGTTAATACATGCGCAGTTAATTTTCTACAGTTACTGTTCCATTCACTACCCGGTAGACCTTATTGATGGAAAACCGGTTATTTATCAATTCATCCAGTCCGGTACAGGTAAGCATGGTCTGCACGTTTTGGATGCTGTTTAATAAATAGTTTTGCCTGCTGCTGTCCAGTTCAGACAAAACATCGTCCAGTAAAAGGACAGGGGTATCGCCTGTCACTTTTTTCACCAGTTCGATCTCAGAGAGCTTTAATGACAGCGCAGCCGTCCTTTGCTGTCCCTGGGAACCAAACTTTCGGATATCTATACCATTTACTACAAATGACAGGTCATCTCTGTGGGGACCTGTCGTAGTCGTCTTCTGTTTCAGATCTCTTTCCCGATTCCTTTTCAGCATCATTTCAAAAGAATCCTCGTCTGTATTCGCTTCATATTCCAGCGTCATTCGTTCATGATTCCCGGTAAGCTGATCATGAATCTGCCCAATGATCTGATTCAGTTCTTCTGTAAATTTTCTTCTTCTCTGAATGACCTGTACCCCATACTGTATCAGCTGCATATCAAATACATCCAGTACTTCTCTGTAATCAGAACGAAACATGATCTCTTTTAAAAGTCTGTTACGCTGCAGTACCGTCTTATTATAACTTGACAGATGATGCAGATAGATCTTATCCAGTTGACATAATTCCATATCCAGGAACCGTCTTCTCTCAGACGGCCCATTTTTTATCATACTTAAATCTTCGGGAGAAAAAAATACAAAATGAATAATGCCAAACAGTTCGCTTGCCTTTTTAATGGGAATCCCGTCTATGGCAATCCCTTTGGACCGGTTCTTTCGAAGATGCATATCGATCTTATGTTCAATTCCTTTTCTTTCCATCAAAGTACAAATATGTGCTTCTTCTTCTGAAAAACAGATCAATTCCCGATCTTTGGAGCTTCTGTGTGACCTTGTTGTTCCACTTACATAGACTGCTTCTAGAATATTCGTCTTACCCTGTGCGTTATCTCCATAAAATATATTGGTGCTCGGATCAAAATCAAGACTCAGGGCCTTATAATTCCGATAATTCTGAAGACTCATAGATCTTATGATCATAAACTGCGCCAAACCATTACTTTATGATCTGGATCGTCTCACCATTACATGTAACCACGTATCCGTCATAAAGCTTCTTCCCTCTCTGATATTCCGTTTCTCCATTAACCTTCACAAGTCCGTCCTGGATCATAATTTTAGCATCCACTCCGGAACCTGCCACACCTGCCGCTTTCAACGCCTGGCCAAGTTTTATATAATCATCCTTTAATTTTATTGTCAGCATATATGTTCCTTCTTTGTTAATTCACTGCAGAATTAAAATTCACCGGCAGGATCAGATAGATATACTTCTGTTCCTCATCTCTGATAAAACAGGGAGCCTTGGGATTCACCATATAGATCGTTACACTTTCATCATCTATGACTCGAAGAGCATCGATCAAGAATTTCGGATTAAAACCAATCATAATGTCTTTTCCTTCTTTCTCAATATCGATTTCTTCTTTCATAGAACCAAGCTGAGAATTGATACGGATTTCCATATTCGTATCTTTGATCGTAAATATGATCGGTTTTTTGTCTCCTTCCTTTACCAGAAGCGTTGCACGATTGATACAGCTTAACAATTCTTTTTTATTGATGACAAATTTCGTCTCATAATCAGTGGAAAGCATCTGATTGATCTTGAAATATTCCCCTTCGATGAGCCTGGATACAATCGTCGTTGTATCGAATTCGAATACAATATGATTGCTCGTAAAGAAAATATGAACTTCGTCCTCTGTCTCACCTGAGAGGATCTTACTAATCTCCTGAAGTGATTTTCCAGGTACTACTACTTTCCTGTCCGGATAAGAATCCTTTAATTCAATCTTTCGGATAGAGATCCGGTGTCCATCCAGAGATACGACCTTCAGTTCATTATCATGGATTTCGAAAAGTTCCCCTGTCATTAGCTTATTATTGTCATTATCTGCAATCGAAAAGATCGTCTGCCGAATCACATCTTTCAAGGTATATTGAGAGAGGGATATATAATCTGATTTCTCTATGTAAGGAAGATAGGAGAAATCCTCTCCTGATTTTCCTGATATCTTATCAAAATGGCTTTTTTCACAGGTAATAGATATCTGATAATTACTGTCACTTTCTATGATTACATCACTGTCCGGAAAACTTCTGATGATGTCAGAAAATGTTTTTGCATTAACGGCAATGATTCCTTTTTCCAGGATTTCACCTTCAACCTTAGTCTCAATACCAAGTTCCATGTCGTTTGCAGTGAATTTGATCTCATTAGCAGATGCATCGATCAGAATGCATTCCAAGATGGGCATGGTTGTTTTGGAAGGTACCGCTTTCGATACAATATTAACCCCTTTCTGAAGGTTTGATTTTGAGCAGATCAGTTTCATGTGAATAACTCCTTTCGCTGCGCTTATCTGTGTATGATAGGGTATAAATTCGTCTTAATAGCAGTAGGGGCTGTGGATTTGTGAATAAGCCCGAAACCCCTTGAAAATAAAGGAAAAAACAAAGAGAAAAGTATGTGGAAATGTCAGGGATAAAAGGGCTGATTCTGAACAGTTATGAACATCCTCGAAAAAGTTTTAAACTTTTCCACATCTTATCTACCGTCTGTTCACATACATTTCACATGAAAATGTGAATAAATATGAAGGAGTTTCTTCCTATTGTATATAACATAGAGAACTTGTATGGAGACATATGACAAGGTCAGCCGGTACTCAGTTTCTTACGGATAATGTCTATGTTGTTTTTCAATTTTCCATCGTCTTTTTTTATCTTGGCACGGATCTTGTTGTCTCCGCTGATAACCGTAGAGTGATCCCTGTTCCCAAGCAGAATTCCGATATTTTTATAGGAAGTATCTGTGATCTCCCGACACAGATACATGACGATTTGTCTGGGAGTGACGATATCTGAATTTCTCTTTCCACCTATGATATCTGCAGAAGAGACGCCAAAGTGTTCTGCCACAACATCAAGGATGACCTGAGGAGTTACTTCTCTCTTCTCGTTTGGAGAGATGATATCCTTTAATACTTCCTCTGCCATGGAGATGTTAATCTCTCTTTTCTCAAGATTGGAAAGCGCGACCAGCTTATTGAGCGCTCCTTCCAGTTCACGGATATTGGATTTGATATTTGTGGCAATATAACTAATGACTTCATCATCAATATTGTATCCGTCGATCTCTTCTTTTTTTCTTAGAATAGCCATTCTTGTCTCATAGTCAGGAGAGGAGATATCAGCAATCAGTCCCCACTCAAATCGGGACTGCAGTCTGGCTTCTAGTGTTTCCAGGTCTTTCGGCGGCCGGTCACTGGAGACAATGATTTGCTTGTTGGCACCATGAAGAGCGTTAAACGTATGGAAGAATTCTTCCTGTGTACTCTCTTTTCCAATGATAAACTGGATGTCGTCGATCAAAAGAACGTCGATATTCCGGTATTTTTCCCGGAATTTAGTCATACTAGTATTGTTACCGTTACGGATGGAATCAATCAGTTCATTGGTAAATACTTCCGAAGTTACGTACAGTACTTTTTTGGAAGCGTCTTTTTGAAGAATATAATGAGCTACGGAATGCATCAGATGCGTCTTTCCGAGTCCTACACCTCCATATAAAAAGAGCGGATTGTATTCCTTTCCCGGAGATTCAGCTACTGCTACAGAAGCAGCATGGGCAAACCGGTTGTTGCTGCCGATGACAAAGGTCTCAAACGTATATTTTGGATTCAGGTTCGTATGTTTGTTTTCTTTAGTCTCTGAAACAGGAGATGGGTTTTTCCTGGGCTGTGGAATCAGAGGTTTTTCCTTTTCTGCTTCCTCCTCTGTTATGATCTTTATCTCATATTCTACACCCATGGCTTCAGCAATTGCAACATAGAGAAAGGTTTTATACTTATTATCAATATATGTAACGGCCTGTTCAAATGGAGCTGTTATTTTTACGGTATTGTTTTCGATCCGAAAGATCTTCAAAGGTAAAAGCCATGTTTTAAAAGCAACATCTGAGAGCCCGTTATCCTGACGAATGCTCTGCAGAATATCACTCCATTTTTCATTTAACAGTTCCAGTTGTGTATCCATATCCTTATCTCCTGAATTGTATTGTAATGCTAATCTCTCAAACTACATAATACAATAAATTTTCAAAGATATCAACAATTATCTGATTTGTCCGTGAAAAGAACGTGGATATATGGGTGATTTATCCACAAGTTATACACATTTCGGTGGATAACTCGTTGAAAAATCGCAAATAGAAAAAAATATTCGGATTTACTTGACTTTTTTTCGGTGTCTGCGTATACTAAAAATAGTGTTTTTTAACATGTGAAATGTGAAGATGCATACTTATTGAACTGCTAATGTTCAATAAGGTATGAATACAGAATGGTAAGGAGGTGCCTTGATTATGAAGATGACATTTCAGCCTAAAAAGCGTTCCAGAGCAAAGGTTCATGGTTTTAGAGCAAGAATGAGTACTCCGGGCGGAAGAAAAGTTTTAGCAGCCAGAAGATTAAAAGGAAGAAAAAAATTATCAGCGTAGGCCGCATATATGTGGCCTTTTCTTCTAGGCATTTATAAGGAGAATCCATGAAATTTTCAGAGTCCCTGAAGCGTAATGAGGATTTCAGAAACGTATATGCAGAAGGAAGATCTTATGCGAACCGGTATCTTGTCATGTATATTCTGGAGAATCAGACGGACAGAAATCGTCTGGGAATCTCAGTCAGCAAAAAGGTTGGCAACAGCGTCGTCAGACACAGGATCACTCGCCTAATCAGAGAGAGTTACCGGATACGGGAAGAACTGTTCAATAGTGGTTTGGACATGGTAGTAGTTGCAAGGAAGAGCGCAAAGGATAAAACCTGCCAGGAGATTGAAAGTGCGCTGCTTCATTTGGGAAAACTTCACGGAATATTAAAATGAAACAGATATTAGTTTTTCTGATAAAAGTCTATCAGAAGTATTTATCACCGTTAAAAAACACAAAATGTCCTTATTATCCAAGCTGTTCCGCATATGGACTGGAAGCTATCGAGAAGTATGGAGCGGTAAAAGGAGGGCTTCTGGCAGCATGGAGGATCGTAAGGTGCAATCCCTTTTCAAAGGGAGGATACGATCCGGTTCCATAAGTAGGATAAAAGAACCGGTGGGCAAATGTGAGTTGTGGATAGAAGGTCCATAACATAAGGAGGTTTATTTTGGCAGGTATTTTATTGACCCAGAACAATACATTTATCATAGGTGATGTAGCAAGGATCCTAGGATGGATCATGAATGTACTGTTCAATTTTTTAAACGGCGTATTTGGAATCCAGAATATAGGTCTGTGTATTATTCTGTTTACAGTGATCATCTATCTTCTGATGCTTCCGCTCACCATAAAGCAGCAGAAATTTTCCAAATTATCCGCAAAGATGAATCCTGAAATTCAGGCGATTCAGAAAAAGTACAAGGATAAAAAAGATAATCAGTCCATGATGGCGATGAATGAAGAACAGCAGGCAATCTATGCAAAGTACGGAGTGTCTCCGACAGGAAGCTGTCTGCAGCTTGTTATCCAGATGCCGATTCTGTTCGCGCTTTACCGGGTGATCATGAATGTACCGGCTTATGTAGGCGGTATAAAGAATATTTTTGTGCCGCTTGCAAACCAGATCCTGGCATCTCCGGGTGGTTCTGCTTTTATGGAAGAACTCAGAACAAACGGAAGAATGTATATTGAAGGAAAAGATTATGCAGATGTCAATACGATCATTGATGTTCTGTATAAGCTTCAGGATTCCGGTACGGCTACCTGGCAGATGCTGATCGACCGGTTTCCGGAGATGGAAGAACTGATTCGGTCAACGCAGACTTCCATCAATCAGATGAATAATTTTGGTATTAATATTGCAAATGCTCCATGGAATATTGCAAAATCTGCGCTTGCGACGGGTTCGATTCTCATGCTGGTCGGTGCGGTTCTTGTTCCATTTCTTGCGGCATTTACTCAGTGGTTGAATGTAAAGATGATGCCGCAGCCGTCTTCCGGAGACAGCAATGATACCATGAATGCTACGATGAAATCCATGAATATGATGATGCCTCTGATGTCTGCATGGTTCTGTTTTACACTTCCTGCAGGTATGGGTCTGTACTGGATCATGGGTGCAGTCGTCCGTGGTATCCAGCAATGGGCGATCAACAAATATATGGACAGGCTAGACCTGGATGAGGTCATCAAACAAAATATTGAGAAAAATAACAGAATTCGTGAAAAAAAGGGACTTCCGCCTCAGAAGATCAACGATATTGCCAGGACAAATGTAAAGTCGATTGAAAATACCGGCAGAAAGAAAGTTATGACGGATGAAGAGAGACATGATGCAATGGAAGCTTCTACGAATTACTACAAAAATTCTGGAAAAGAAGGAAGTCTGGCATCCAAGGCAGCAATGGTTGCGAAGTATAATGAGAGGACGAAGAAGTAAGGGGGAAGAGCAGAATGGAGTATAGAGAATTTTCGGCTAAAACTCTGGATGATGCAATTACAGATGCAAAAGTTAAACTAGAAGCGACTACAGAAAATCTGGAATATGAAGTCATCGACAAAGGAAGCAATGGATTTCTAGGGATTGGAAGTAGGCCTGCAAAGATCCGTGCCCGCAAGATTCTGAATGCCAGAGAAAAGGCAGAAGAATTCCTGGAAAAAGTATTTGATGCAATGAAGATCAGTGTCAATATTAATATTGTAGAGAATGCAGATGAAAAAGTCATGAATATCGATCTGTCAGGCGATGATATGGGAGTATTGATTGGTAAGAGAGGGCAGACACTGGATTCTCTTCAGTATCTGGTCAGTCTTGTTGTAAATAAGGACGGCGAAGAGTATGTTCGTGTAAAAGTTGATACGGAAAATTACCGTCAAAGAAGAAAAGATACACTGGAAAATCTGGCAAAGAATATTTCCTTCAAAGTCAGGAGAACGGGTAAGACAGTTACACTGGAACCGATGAATCCTTATGAAAGAAGAGTGATCCATTCAGCGCTTCAGAATGACAGGTTTGTAGAGACACACAGTGAAGGAGAAGAACCGTTCCGCCGCGTGGTAGTGGTTTTAAAAGAGGGTGTCAAGGTACGAGACAACAATAATAACCGCCGTAGACGTTATGGAAATAACAGGAATTATAATCGGAATCATGGTAAAAAGGGTGGGGGACGCGAATAAGCGTCCCCTTTTTTAACAGTGAGGGAAGAGTATGAGGCAGAGTGATACGATTGCAGCGATCGCAACAGCGATGGCAGGATCAGGGATCGGGATCGTGAGGGTCAGCGGAGATGATGCTTTAGAAATCGTGGAAAAGATCTTTCGGCCTGGAAAAAAAGGGAAGAGGATATCAGAAGAGCATACGTATACAATGCATTATGGATGGATCGTAGATAATGAACAAGAAGAGGTGATCGATGAGGTTCTCGTTCTTCTCATGAGAGGTCCACACAGTTATACAGCAGAGGATACGGTAGAGATTGACTGTCATGGCGGAGTCTATGTGATGAAAAGGATTCTGGAGCTGGTAATTAGGGAAGGGGCAAGAGCTGCGGAACCAGGAGAATTTACAAAGAGAGCCTTTTTAAATGGAAGGATTGATCTGTCTCAGGCAGAAGCGGTCATGGATGTTATCCAGGCAAAAAATGAGTATGCGCTGAAGAGCTCTGTCAGTCAGCTTCGGGGGTCTGTGTTAAGTCTGATCAAGGATATCCGGGAACAGGTAATCTATGAGATTGCTTTTATTGAATCTGCGTTGGATGATCCGGAGCATATCAGCCTGGATGGTTATCCGGAGAGATTACTTGAAAAAGTGGAAAACTTGATCGAGCAATCGGAAGAACTGTTGATAAATGCGGATCAAGGGAGGATTTTGAGAGAGGGAATCCGAACAGTGATTGTTGGAAAGCCTAATGCGGGGAAATCTTCTCTTTTGAACGTACTGACAGGAGATGAAAGAGCAATCGTTACAGAGATTGCAGGGACTACCAGGGATATTCTGGAGGAACAGATCCGGATCAGAGGGCTGATCTTGAATATTGTGGATACTGCGGGAATAAGGAAAACGGAAGATGTAGTCGAAAAAATCGGAGTAGAAAAGGCAAAGGAATCCATAAAGGATGCAGATCTGGTGCTTTATGTGGTTGACAGTTCCACTAAACTGGATGAAAATGATAAAGAGATTCTTTCACTTCTGGAAGGTCAGAGAGTAATCGTGCTTTTGAATAAAACGGATCTTCCTATGGTTACTGATTCAGAGATGATGAGTAAGATCTGTTCTGAACCCATTGTCTGTATATCTGCAAAGGAAGAGTCAGGATTTGATCTGTTCGCAGACCTTTTGGAAGAAATGTTTCTGGATGGGAAAATTTCTTATAATGATGAAGTGTATCTTACAAATGTCAGACACAGAACTGCGATGGAAGAAGCGAAGGAAAGCCTGCAGAAAGTGAAAGAGAGTATTGAACTTGGAATGCCGGAGGACTTTTATTCTATTGATTTGACGGATGCTTATGAAGCATTGGGTAGAATCCTTGGTGAATCCATGGGAGAAGATCTGATCAATGAGATCTTCAGTAAATTCTGTACTGGTAAATAATAACAGCATCTGTCTGAAGAATGCCTTGGGTGTTGAAAAATGCTCGTTGTCAGTGTGTTCAGCACTCGTATGGAATGGATCGGACAGAAAACAGGCTTTGTCTGTCTCATTCGGACATGTTTAAGTCCGCCTGAGACAGACAAAACCTGTTCTCAGTCCGCTCCAATCCACACAGCGTTGCTGAACACACTGACAGTGTTACATTTTGCAGCATTTCCCAGATAAAAAGATAAAAGGGCATTCTTTAGATGGATGCGGGACTATATAAGAAATAAACAGCATCTTTTTGGAGAATGTCCGGAAGGATCTATAAATGAGAATTCATTTATAGATCCTTCCAGATAAGGGGGCATTCTTCAAAAAGATGTGGGACTATAATAGGAGAAATGGTATGCCATATGTAGAGGAATATACAGATGCGGTGGTAGTCGGTGCGGGACATGCTGGCTGTGAGGCAGCGCTCGCCTGCGCAAGGCTGGGTCTTGAGACGGTCATATTTACTGTCAGTGTGGACAGTATCGCGTTGATGCCCTGTAATCCGAATATTGGTGGAAGCTCCAAAGGACATCTGGTAAGAGAACTGGATGCTCTTGGAGGAGAGATGGGAAAGGTTATTGACAGGACGTTTATTCAGTCGAAAATGTTAAATGTATCCAAAGGACCAGCAGTGCATTCTCTTCGTGCCCAGGCGGATAAGGCGGAGTACAGCCGTGCCATGCGTATGGTATTGGAAGAGACAGAACGGCTTCAGATTGTACAGGCAGAAGTGACAGATATTCTGGTTGAAAACGGACAGGTGACAGGCGTGCGACTTTATTCCGGAGCAGTCTATCATGCAAAGGTCGTAATTCTTTGTACTGGAACCTATCTGAAAGCAAGATGTATCTATGGAGATGTCAGTATGCATACGGGACCAAATGGCCTGCAGGCTGCAAATTATCTGACAGATTCTTTGAAAAATCTTGGTATTGAGATGTACCGGTTCAAGACAGGAACACCGGCAAGAATCGATGGAAGAACGGTTGATTACAGTAAGATGGAGGAACAGTTTGGAGATAAAAGGGTAGTTCCTTTTTCCTTTACAACGGATCCGGAGACTGTGCAGATTGAACAGGCTTCCTGCTGGTTGACTTATACGAATGAGAAAACGCATGATATTATTCGTTCCAATCTGGATCGTTCTCCTTTGTATTCCGGTGTGATCGAAGGGACAGGACCGAGATATTGTCCTTCTATCGAAGATAAAGTTGTACGGTTTTCAGATAAAAACAGGCATCAGGTGTTTATTGAACCGGAAGGACGTTATACCAGTGAGATGTATGTGGGAGGGATGTCCAGTTCTCTGCCAGAGGATGTTCAACATGCTATGTATCATTCGGTGCCCGGACTGGAACATGCAAAAATTGTAAGAAATGCTTATGCAATCGAATATGACTGCATTAATCCGCAGCAGCTTTATCCGACTCTGGAATTTAAAAAGATAAAGGGTCTATTCAGCGGAGGACAGTTCAATGGTAGTTCCGGATACGAAGAGGCGGCGTGTCAGGGACTGGTAGCTGGAATTAATGCTTCCATGGAGGTACTTGGGAGAGAACAGATCGTCATAGACCGCTCACAGGGGTATATCGGAGTGCTTATTGATGATCTGGTGACAAAAGAAAATCATGAACCATACCGGATGATGACTTCCCGGTCGGAATATCGTCTCTTGCTCCGGCAGGATAATGCGGATCAGCGTTTGACACCTCTCGGATATGAAGTTGGATTGATTTCGGAAGAACGGTACCAAAAGCTGATCTATAAAAAAGAGCAGATTCAGAAGGAGAAAGAGCGTCTTGAGAAGACTGTAGTTGGAGCAAATGCGTCTGTACAGCATTTTCTGGAAAGTCATGGAAGTATGAAGTTGAAGACTGCTGCTTCTTTGGCGGAAATCCTCAGACGTCCGGAGATAAAATATGAATATCTGTCAGAGATTGATCAGGACAGGCCGAATCTACCTTTGGAAGTTACGGAGCAAGTGGAGATCGACATTAAGTATGATGGTTATATCAAAAGACAGCTGAAACAGGTGGAACAGTTTCAGAAACTGGAGCAGAGAAGAATACCAGAGGATTTGAATTATGAAGAAATAGGCAGCTTACGTTTGGAAGCTGTTCAAAAATTAAAATTATGTAAACCAATATCAATTGGACAGGCTTCGCGTATTTCAGGAGTGTCTCCGGCAGATATATCTGTGCTGCTCATCTACCTGGAGCAGAAAAAAGGACAGGGTCATACGATATGAAAGAAAAACTGAATTATATAGAACAGGGGATAAAGAGTCTGGATCTGGATGTAAATGCTGTTCAGGTCAGACAGTTTTATGATTATTATAATCTGCTGATAAAATGGAATCAGTTTATGAATCTGACAGCAATTACCGATTTTGAAGAAGTGGTTCTGAAACATTTTGTAGATAGTCTGTCGATAACAAAGGAAAAAGATCTGAAAGATGTGGATAACCTGATCGATATAGGGACAGGTGCCGGATTTCCGGGAATTCCGTTGAAGATCATGTTTCCGGATCTAAAAATAACTCTTTTGGATTCTTTGAGAAAAAGAGTCGATTTCCTGAATGAGGTCATTGATTATCTGGAATTGAAACAGGTGGAAGCCATACATGGAAGGGCAGAGGATTATGCGAAGCCAGGTAAAAAGAGAGAGATGTACGATCTGTGTGTTTCCCGTGCGGTAGCAAATCTGTCTACGTTGTCAGAATATTGCCTTCCTTATGTGAAAATTGGTGGGGAATTTATTTCCTATAAGTCAGGTGAGATTTTGGGAGAGATGGAAGAAGCAAAATCTGCGGTTTTTCTTCTTGGAGGAAAGATCAGGGGATGCAGAAATTTTGAACTGCCAGGAACTGATATACACAGATCTCTTGTGTGTATTCAGAAGGTCAGTGGATGTCCAAAAAAATATCCCCGAAAAGCGGGTATGGCATCAAAAAATCCGCTTTAAAGTGGGTTATTGTAGAATACAGCCCCGGCTGTATGATAAGCGCTCGTATGGAGTGTATCGGACACCGAATCGGCTTTATCCGTCTCAATCGGACTCAGTCGTCCGTTTGAGACGGACAAAGCCGACTCGCTGTCCGCTCCAATCCATACAGCGCTGCTTATCATACAGCCGGGGCTGTATTTTTCGTCAATTCCCTGTTTAATTAAGAGATTTTTTGTTCAGTTGTTATACAGATACAGATTTATATATTTTAAAATTTCTTCTGGAGTCTCCAGCTGAGGAAGTTCTTTTGTATAATTAATATACTCGACTTCTATTGCCGGATTGTAATACTGATATTCTTTTACAGTGGCTTTTATATCAGGAACCTCGCGTCCGGCGAGAATGTGAATGTTTTTATTTATATTTTTCAGGGTATGAATGATGTTAGCATTGGTATATCGTCCTGCAAGGCTGGTGTACAGATTCTTGGAGTCTTTTCCTCCCAAATGTGAGGACTCGTAATAATAGTCATACAGTGCTTCCGGGATATTATCTCTGTCATAATAATATTTTTCTTCAAAATTCTCTTCAATGATATTTCTTGCAGTAATTATATGATAGATAAAAGTGCCGATGGAAGGCATTTTCAGAATAAACGCCGCTGTCTTTGTACGTTTGGATGGTGTTTTATGAAGTGTTCGGATATTCTCCGGGTTAATGAGGATCAATTCTTCATAGGCTTCTTCATTAACACTGCAGGCATCCAGTACAAAAGATGCGGATTTTCCAGTCGTGACTACACTTGTCTTCTTTTTAATAATATTTCGGATGAAATCATTGATGAGTTGTGTATACATGTAACTGGTATAAGTGATATCTGGTCTGTCAGAAAGGCCGCATCCAAGCAAATCCATGGCATAGACCGTATTGGTCCTGGACAGTTTTGGAATGATTTCTGACCATTCTATGGAAGAACTGTCTTCTTTTAAGTTATGTACCAGAAGGACGGGTTTGCCTTCTCCGGTTACACTGTAACTGATCTTGCCAAATCTCCAGTGATAGATTTCTTTATTTTTGGAATTTAGTAATTCTTTGGAGGTTGCAATCTTTTCAACTGCTTTATTGATTGCGGACAGACTTATAAAAGAGGTAATGGTTACTCCAATTAGTGAGAGAGTGGCAGCAATTTTTTTATTCATATATATGTTGATACCTCCTTTTCTTATTTATGATTGTATACTATATGTGTCATTACTTCAATAGAAATTTCCTCTGCTTTACTAAAAAAGTAATCTGTGTTATAATGAGCCCAATTTTAGCTCACAATAAATATTTTCAGGAGGTGCAGTTCATGAAATATAAAATGATCGTTTCCGATCTGGATGAAACTCTTTTGGGTTCAGATTGTAAGGTTTCTCAGAAGAACAGGGAGGCAGTCCAGAAGGCCCGTGAACTTGGTGTCAGATTTGTACCTGCAACGGGAAGAGGATACAGTTCCATCCGCGGAACACTGGAGGAGCTTGGACTGCAGGAAAAAGAAAATGAATATGTGATCTCTTATAATGGAGGAGCTGTCACTGAGAATAAAGGAGAGAAACTTTTACATTTTCAGGGAATTTCTTTTGAAAAAGCGGAAGAACTGTTTGCGAGAGGTCTTTCTTATGATGTATGTATTCATGTATATACAAAGGATACCGTGTATGCTTATTGCTTAAATCAAAATGAGATTGATTATGTGAAAGGAAGGATGGTGCTTCAGGAGTTTTTTAGTGATAATCTGGATTTTTTAAAGGGGCAGGAGATTGTCAAGGTGCTCTATGTAAATACAGATTATTCTTATTTAAAAAAGATCGAAGAGGATCTGAAAGATGTGACGCAGGACCTGGACGTAAGTTACTCTTCCAATCGTTATATAGAATTCAATCAGAAGGGAGTTAATAAAGGTTCTGGGCTTTTATTCTTGGCAGAACTTCTGGGAATAAAGCCGGAAGAAACAATTGCTGTTGGTGATAACTTTAATGATCTATCTATGATTCAGGCTGCTGGCCTGGGAGTTGGTGTAAATAATACGGTTCCAGATATGAAACCATTGTGTGATGTGATTCTGAATTCGACTTGTGATCAGAGTGTTATCGCAGAGATTGTGGAAAAGTATATTCTAGCAGAATAGAAATAAAATCCGTCAGCTATATATCTGGTGTTTAATAATTGCCAGAAAAGTGTGATAAACAGTACGTTGACTAGTATTTTATAAGAGCAAGAATTTAGTGCTGTATATAAAGAAGACAGAGAAACAGGATTCGAATGTTTCACGTGAAACATTTGAATCCTGTTTTTTATACAATTTATACTCATAATTGAAAAAAATTGCAGGTAATGAAATGTATAACAAGTGAGCATGCTATTATGTATTATAAAAATGGTAGAGGAATACGCTCATGAGTATAATTTTATATCAAAAAACTTTTTTAATAAATGTTTCACGTGAAACATTTATGTGATATAATGTCACCAACTGAAGCGAAGCGTAAGATGATGACCTGCGCGAGCATCAGCGAGCTTCCTTATAATATACTAATAATGTGATTCGTCCACTTCAGAAAAATATTACAGATAGAAGGAGAACTACGTGGGAAGAATTATTGCAATAGCCAATCAGAAAGGCGGAGTGGGTAAGACAACGACAGCGATCAATCTATCCGCCTGTCTGTCAGAAATTGGGCAGAAGGTACTGACAATCGATATCGATCCCCAGGGAAATACGACCAGTGGACTTGGAGTAGATAAAAATACAGTAGAAAACAGTGTTTATGATATGATCCTTGGAGCATGTACAATAGAAGAATGTCTTGTAGAAACAGAGATTGAGAATCAGTCACTACTTCCTTCGGATATTAATCTGGCAGGTGCAGAGATTGAATTGATCGGTATCGAAGAAAAAGAGTACATATTAAAAAGAGAAATAAAGAAGATCAGAGATCATTATGATTTTTTGATTATTGATTGTCCGCCTTCTTTAAATATGCTTACAGTAAATGCATTAACTGCAGCAGATACGGTCCTCGTACCAATCCAGTGTGAGTATTATGCACTGGAAGGATTAAGCCAGTTGATCCGTACCATTGAACTGGTACAGGAGCGTTTAAATCCGGATCTAGAGATCGAGGGTGTGGTATTTACCATGTATGATGCAAGAACAAATCTTTCTCTGCAGGTAGTAGAGAATGTGAAAGGATATCTGCATCAAAATATTTATAAAACAATCATTCCAAGAAATGTGCGTCTTGCCGAAGCGCCAAGTCATGGGCTTCCGATCAATTTATATGATACAAGATCTGCAGGAGCTGAAAGCTATCGTTTACTGGCGCAGGAGGTACTTCATAAAGGAGAGGAAGAATGGGAGTAAAAAGAGGAGGACTTGGAAAAGGTCTGGATAGTTTGATACCTGATAATGGAAAAGTGCCGGAAAGCGGGCGAAGAACAAAGGTAATAGAAAAAGTCGTCGAAAAAATTATTGAGAAGCCGATAGAAGTAAAGCTTGGAATCAATCAGATCGAGCCGAACAGAGAACAGCCAAGAAAAAATTTCAATGAAGAAGCACTGCAGGAACTGGCAGATTCTATCCGTCAATTTGGAATCCTTCAGCCTCTGATCGTACAGGAAAAAGAAGGCTACTATGAGATCATTGCCGGAGAGCGGAGATGGAGAGCTGCAAAACTTGCCGGTGTGAAAGAAATACCTGTGATTATTCGAAAAATGTCAGATCAGGAGATCGTGGAGATCTCTTTGATCGAAAATATTCAGAGAGAAAATCTGAATCCGATAGAAGAAGCAGCAGCATATAAAAGGCTTATGGGAGAATTTCATCTGACACAGGAAGAGATTGCAGAGCGTGTGGCAAAGAGCAGAACCGCTGTAACAAATTCCATGCGTCTTTTGAAGCTGGATGAACGGGTACAGCAGATGGTAATTGATGAGATGCTGTCCACCGGACATGCCCGTGCTCTGTTAGGGATTGAAGATTCAGATCTTCAGTTTCAGACAGCTAATAAAGTATATAATGAAAAACTGAGTGTACGGGAAGTAGAGAAGCTGGTAAAAAATATTGGGAAAGAAAAACCAGTGAAAAAAGTAAGAAATTTTCAGCAGGATGCAATATTCCAGGATTTGGAGGAAAAGATGAAAATTTCACTGGGAACAAAGGTTTCTATCAATCGAAAAGATGATAAAAAAGGAAAGATTGAGATTGAGTACTATTCCATGGAAGAACTGGAACGTTTGATGGAAGTGTTGATTAGGTAGACATAAGATAATATAAAAATACGGAGGAAAAAAAATGAATAGCCCTATATTGGAATATATGATGTCATATGGGATTGATCCTGCATATATTATGATTGGGATTTTAGCAGTTCTGATGATCCTGATCATATTATATATTGTATGTATTGTAAAAATGAGAAAGCTTAAAAAGGCTTATGACTGTTTCATGAAAGGAAAAGACATGGAGTCCATGGAAGATATCATGATGAAGCAGTTTGATCGGATTGAAATTCTGGAAGAAGCGGATAGGGAGAAAAGAAAAGAATTGAACAGTCTTCAAGGTATGATGCAGAATACTTATCAGAAGGCAGGGCTGGTAAAATACGATGCATTCCGAGAGATGAGCGGAAAACTCAGCTATGCACTGGCTCTTCTGGATCAGAATGATAGTGGTATTATCGTTACATCTATGTACAGCAGGGAAGGATGTTTTTCCTATGCAAAAGCGGTCGTTATGGGGAAATCATCGATCAATCTGTCAGAAGAAGAGGAAGAAGCGTTGAAAAAGGCAATAAATGGAGATAAAATTACAGAATAATCTTAAAAACCCTTGCAAAATCGTCAATACTATCATAAGATTGTTTAATTAGAGAACTAAAAGTAAAAATACAGGAGGATATTATGTTAGATTTAAAATTTGTCAGGGAAAATCCCGATCTTGTAAAACAGAATATTAAAAATAAATTCCAGGATGAGAAGCTTCCGCTGGTTGATGAAGTGATTCGTCTGGATGCTGAGAGAAGAGCCGCACAGCAGGAGGCAGATCAGCTCCGCGCAGGAAGGAATAAGCTTTCCAAGCAGATCGGCGCTCTGATGGGACAAGGTAAAAAAGAAGCAGCAGAAGAAGTAAAAAAGCAGGTGGCTGCAGGTGCAGCACGTCTGGAAGAGCTTTCCGGGAAGGAAAGAGAACTGGATGAAAAAGTAACAAAGATCATGATGACGATTCCGAATATCATCGATCCGAGTGTTCCGATTGGAAAGAATGACAGCGAAAATGTGGAAGTACAGAAATATGGGGAACCAGTCGTTCCGGATTTTGATATTCCTTATCATACGGAGATCATGGAGCGTTTTAACGGAATTGATCTGGACAGTGCCCGTAAGGTGGCAGGAAATGGTTTCTATTATCTGATGGGAGATATTGCGAGACTTCATTCTGCAGTCATCTCCTATGCAAGAGATTTTATGATCGGAAGAGGATTTACCTATTGTGTGCCGCCCTTTATGATTCGCAGCAATGTAGTGACTGGCGTCATGAGTTTCGCAGAGATGGATGCTATGATGTACAAGATCGAAGGCGAGGACCTGTATCTGATCGGAACCAGTGAGCATTCCATGATCGGTAAATTTATTGATACGATCATTCCGGAAGAAAAGCTTCCTTATACAATGACCAGTTATTCTCCTTGTTTCCGGAAGGAAAAGGGAGCACATGGTGTGGAAGAGCGCGGTGTATACCGTATCCATCAGTTTGAGAAGCAGGAGATGATTGTAGTCTGCAAGCCGGAAGAGAGCCCCATGTGGTTTGATAAACTGTGGCAAAATACGGTGGATCTGTTCCGTTCCATGGACATTCCGGTTCGTACTTTGGAGTGCTGTTCTGGTGATTTGGCCGATCTGAAGGTAAAATCGGTGGACGTGGAAGCATGGTCTCCAAGACAGAAGAAATATTTTGAAGTCGGAAGCTGTTCCAACCTCGGAGATGCTCAGGCGAGAAGACTGAAGATCCGTGTGGATGGAGCTGATGGAAAATATTTTGCACATACCTTAAATAATACAGTCGTTGCTCCGCCGCGTATGCTGATCGCATTTCTGGAGAATAATCTTCAGGCTGATGGAAGCGTTCGTATTCCGGAAGTTCTACGTCCATATATGGGAGGCATGACTGAGTTAAGACAGGCAGAGTAAAAACAGCATGGTAGGTTTCCATGCAGAACTATAACAGGAGGTATCCGTTTGCATCGATATCTGAGAGCAGTTGGGTTCAGTAAGATTCAGAAGAGAGAAGAATATGAAAAACTGGTGCATTTCACTTCTGAATGTTATCAGACAGAAGAAACTGCTGCTACTGCGGATGGAGAAGATTTTTCTGAACGCAGAAAAGCTTTTGCAGACCAGATGGGTCTGATGGTTCGGGGCGTATATGATGATAAGGATGAGTTTCACCCAGAATATTGTGTTCCGTATTTTATCGGAAAAGCAGAAAGATCCTATGAGGATATCATCATTGAACGGCATGCGGAAAAGGAATCCTATGCCGGGGTCTGTGATGATATGAATTTAGGAGTTTCACTCATCTTTTATCTTCAGAATGTGACAGAATATCTGAATCAAATGCGGTATGGGAGAACAGAAAATGTATCGGCTTCTCTGGTTTTATCCGGATTGTCCGTAGAAGGCAGGATATTAATGCCGGTCTACCAGAGGATGCCAGTAGTATCTGAGATCAAGGCAAGTCAGGAACGCAGTCGGATGCTCCAAGCGGCCCGGGATGGTGATGAAGATGCGATCGAAAATCTGACACTGGAGGATATGGATACGTATTCTATGATATCTAGACGTATTCTGGATGAAGATGTGTTCTCTATCGTGACGACTCATTTCATGCCCTGTGGTGTAGAGTGTGATCATTATAATGTCATGGGAGAGATCCTGGACGTAAAGATTCTGGAAAATAATAAGACAGAAGAAAAAATCTATGTAATGACCATTGAAGTGAATGAAATCATCCTGGATGTCTGTATCAATCAGGAGGACCTTATGGGTGAACCTTTGCCGGGAAGAAGATTTCGCGGAATTATTTGGCTTCAGGGACTTGTGCATTTTAATGAAAAGTGGTAAAATGATTCAGTCAGATGAAAGTCTGACTGTTCGTTCCCTTAGTTAAATGGATATAATAAGGGCCTCCTAAGCTCTAGTTGTGAGTTCGATTCTCGCAGGGAACGTTTGAAAGCAGTGTTTTTCGAAAATAAAGAAGAAACACTGCTTTTTTTATGGAAAAATATAACATACAGGAGAACGACAGGCTACGGTTTTCCTGTACATTGAAAGCGGAACCCGTCAAAAGGGCTGAAAAACAAAAAAGAATATGTTATACTTGGCTGTAATGTAATAAGAAAAAAGGAGAACTGCGTCATGAATAAAAAACTGGACATTTGTGAATGGGTATTATCTGAAGATGTGCAGAAGTATCTGCAGGAGCAGACAAAGCTGGTGGATTCCATGTCTGTTCTGGAAAAGGCTTATATTGTGATCCATGCATTCCGTCCGGTGGAAGAAAAGGCAAAGGCGCTGGAACTTCTGCTAAAAGAGGCAAGAACGAAGAAAGAACAGGAAAAACTCCAAAAGAAAATCGATTTTTACAGGGCCGGACTTCGCTGGATACATGATCCGGATCCAGAGAGTTTTCATTATGAACATGTGTTTTATCTGGAATATGCACAATGTGATGAAAATTCGGATACTCCGTGGGAATTTCCCGATCAGTATATTATCTATCCGTATATTACATTGAAAAGGGCGCTGATACGTGCGGCAGAGGAAGCTACCAATAACAGTAATATCATAAATTTTCAGGTTAATGTCTTCAATTGGAACTCTGAGTATGATTTCATATGGATGGATGGAATCGAACAGGCAATGAAAGATTTGCATGATATGAGAGTATGGGCAGGAAATACAAGACCGTATTGGGAACAAACGGACGAAGCCATTATCTATCTGGAGAAAAAGGACAATCAGGTCATTATAAACGATTTTACATTTGGCGAAGAATGGATGGAGAGGGAAGGCGTGGAAGATGTGGATATTCACAGTGATAAAAACAACGCTTTTCTTTTGGATGATTTATCAACTCTTTTTCCTTTTAAGACAGGGGACCTGGTCATGCTGGACGCACCGGTCTTTCCGGAACCGATTACAGGCGTTATTTTATTTCGGGGCAGAGCTTGTGAGATTGGATTTATCTGGCGGGGAGATTTCGAGACGTATTCTATGGATATGGACATTCTTCCATATGACCGCAATGAATACCGCCCTGTGGATTGGCTTCATCGTGCCTCAGAGGCGGATCTTTTGGCAGAGCAGAAAGTATTAGGGAGAATTGGCAGATGCATTGGCGAATTGTGGAACAGGGATAAAGAGCAGGCATGTCAGGTGTTTTATGATATTTTTGATTCCTGGAACTACAGTCCGGAGGATTTTGAGGATGGGATTCCGATACTGGACAGTATGCGGATGATTCAGAAGGAAAAAAGAGAGGCGCTTATACGTGCATACCAGGAGGAGCGTACGCACAGGACAGCGGCTGTATATTCAATGGAAATCGACGAATACGTGATAGATGAAAATATCCTGGAAGAAGTGGTCAGGCAATTTGTCCGACTTCCTGTGAAAAAAGAAAGAAAAAAATGCCGATGGATGAATCTTGAAGATTTTGGAAGTTTGCCTTCTTTCAGACAATCTGAATTTATTTCTCATTACAGAGAAAACAGGGAAGATGAGCACTTCTCTGTTTATGATGACCTGTATGAAGATATCGGATATCTGAATCCGGAAGACCGTGTGTGGCTTACCAGTGAGGTTCAGGAAGATGGAACGGTCCGTAAGATCCTCCATGTGGAGATGGAAGACCAGAAGATCAAGCCTGTGATTCTGGATCATTATGAAATCTGCATCCGCGAAGAAGATCAGGAGGGAAGAGGCTGGCGTTTGCTTAAACCATTTCAGAAGGATATGAAGTGGATGGAAAAAGCGATGGAAATTTCCGTATGGGAGGTCTGCCAGAATATTTGTGAGCATCTAAAAAAGCAGGAAAATTTATGATAAATTCGCCTGAACAGATATAGATAGAATAAATAAGCAATCAGAGAAGAAAGGAAAATGATGAACAAGATTACAATCTACCGTGGAAGCCATCAGATTGGAGGCTGTGTGACAGAGATCCGGACGCAGGGACATCGTATTGTGATTGACTTTGGGGAAAATCTCCCGGGTAGTAAAACAGACGGTGTCATGACAAACGAAGAGCTTCTGGATACTGTGTTTGGCGGCGATCCGTGTGACGGCGTGTTGTTTACCCATTACCATGGAGATCATATGGGAATATATAAGAAGATTCCCCGGAATATCCCGTTGTATATTGGTCCGACTGCGAAAAAGATCCTTACAATCCTCACCGAAAAGGTGGATTTATCTACGAGAACAACAGACAAAGGGCTTCCGAGGATTCAAAGCATGCATACGTATCGTCCGGGAAGAAAGCTCCATGCTTTTGGGGATATAGAGGTGACGCCGTTTATTGTCGATCATTCTGCGCTAGATGCTTATATGTTTCTGATTGAGATCGCCGGGAAACGGATTTTGTTTACCGGGGATTTCCGCGAACACGGCATCGCCGGGAAAAACGATACTTTAGAAAAGATGGTCAAAGCATACATAGGCAGGGTCGATATCCTGATCACGGAAGGGACGATGCTTTCTCGTTTGGGTGAAGCAAGACAGAATCCGATCCGGACAGAAGAAGATCTGGGGAAACGAGCGAGGGAACTGTTTCGGACGAATAGGGAATCCGTCATCCTGGTATCGTCCACCAATCTGGACAGCATTATGGAATATTATCATGCCCTTCCGTGGGGGATGGATTTTGTGTGCGATGCCTATCAGGCGAAACTGATCCTGACCGCTATGGAGGATAAGGGAAAATATTATCCCAGATACAGGCCGGAGATGATTCATGGAAAGCCAAGACGTATCTATATTGTCGGAGAGATGGAAGGACTTGGAGCCGCACAGAACTGTTATAAAGCAGATTTTTCCATCCTGAAAAACAAAGGATTTACCATGCTGGCAAGGGAGGATAATTCCAGGTTTGCAAGTATCATGGCGAAATTTCTGGACCCCCTTATCATCTATTCCAAGTGGAAAGGGTATCTGAAAGGAGAACATATGAAACCGGCAATTAAGGAATTTATCGGCGACCATCGATGGGAGATCGTACATACCAGTGGGCATGCCTATGTGGAGACGATAAGAAAGCTTATATGTCTGACAGAACCCAAAGTTATTATCCCGATGCATACAGAGTGCGCAGATCAGTTTGACAGGATACCGGAATTTGCGCCATATAAAGACAAAATCCATGTACTGAAGGATGGAGAACCGTATTGTCTGTAACAGAGAAGCAGCGCCCAAAAGGTGAGGAGGGGTAGAATGATCTATGCCATGTCGGATATTCATGGTTGTTATGAGAAATATGAGCAGATGCTGGATCTGATCCGATTCAGTGAGGATGATACCTTGTACATTCTTGGAGATGTGGTGGACCGGGGAACGGATGGGATACGAGTCCTGCAGCATATGCGGGAGCGGAAAAATATCGTGCCGCTTCGGGGAAATCATGACGTTCTGGCGGCTTCCCTGTTAAAGAAGATGTCGAACCCGGCGGGGCAAAACAAAGAAAAGCTGAAGGAACTGTATCAGCTGTGGTTTCAGGACGGAGGATTGGAGACTTGTAAAGCCTTTACCGCTCTGAGCCGGGAAGCAAGGGCCGATATACTGAAGTACATGGACATATTTTACGTCTATGAAGAGGTTGAAGTGAATGGCAGGAACTTTTTTTTGTCTCATACAGTGCCGGAAAAGACGAAGATGCTGGATTTTGATTCCTGTCGGTGGGAGGATTTTGTTCAGGGAAAACCGGAATATGAGAAGCAGTATTTTGACGACTGCTATGTGGTCACCGGGCATACCCCTACAGGTTTCATCGAAAAAAGTGCTTCAGGGAGAATCTGGAAAAAGAACCACCATATCGCCATTGACTGTGGGGCAGTGTTCGGGAATCCGTTGGGATGTCTCTGTCTGGATACCCTGGAAGAATTTTATGCAGAGGGATAGATTGACAAGTAGATAGATCATAGGAATATGAGGAGAAAACGAAAAATGGCCTGAGGCCCTGGGAGAACAGATCGGAAAAGATAAGGAGAACAAGTTGATATGAGTCAAAAAGCATATTTCGACAGTAAAGAATTAAAAAAATTTCTGGATAAAGATGTACCGATATGCAGAGAAGAACGACAGTTTGCCCTGCTTTTATACAATGTTTTTCTGGAGAAAAAAAGGGGCAGTGCGAATGATAATGAAAATAAAATTGTGAAGAAATGCCTGTTTGAGGAGAAAGAAAATGTTGATATTGAAAAAATATGTATCATAGATGTGTATTTTGAAGCAACTTTGATGCGGGATTATTTCAATGCATGTAAAGATGATAAGGAAAAAGATGAATTTAATAAAAGATTATTGGAATTTTGTCTGGGAGATAATCAAGAAAATGTCGTAAAGAAATTGAAGGAAAAGCTTAGGTATAAAAAAGATGACCATGAAAAAGATAAAATTTGGCAAAATCTGGGGCAATCCACTGTAAAGAAAGCCATTAATGAGGTCGCTCCTTTGATCAATCTGCAGCAAAAAGCATGTAACGAAGTTGCTTTTTTGATTAAACTAAAGCAAAAAGCATGTCTTCAGATCGCAAGTATGATGATGAACGTAACACCGGATCTTTTAGTGATATATAAATATGATGATAAGCTGTGTGCAAAAGCGCTGGAATGTAAATATTTATCCAATGAAGGGAGATATACAGATGTTGTAGGTTCAAAGATTCAAATGCAGTATTTTATACAGGAATGCATTATGAAGTTTTGTTTTGGCACTTGTGAAAATAGCGAGAATATAGAAAAGCATATTCCTGAATGTCCAACGAAAGGTATATGGAAAAACAACAAAAATTTATGGAAAATATGGAAAAATTTTTGTAAAGAGGTTTATGAGAATATTTTATTGGAGCAGGAATCAGATTATAATGGATTAGAGGATAGAATATACAACTGTGGTGTTGGTGTAATTCGTTTTGAACTTCAAGAGGATAAGAAGGAGCCGGAGTCAGAAATTCAAGATATTGAGGATGAGGAAGAAAAGGCATCAGAAATTCGGATTTCTGTAAAAGATTTGCTGGCAAACAGGTATCACAATTTATAATAAAGTTTTATTTGACAGATACAGGTTTTGTCAATATGATGATAGTGGAGGTAGTTTTTATGTCAGACAATGTTTTGAAGCCAAAAAAATATATGAGAGAAATCTCCAGCTACGTGATACTGATGATTGGTGCGATAATCGCCGCGTTTGCTGTTGAAGAATTTTTGGTTCCATGTACGATTTTGGATGGAGGAATCGTAGGAATCTCGATCATGATCAATAATCTGAAAGGAATCTCTCTGGGAGCAGTGACCCTGGCACTTAATATTCCATTCCTGATCGTTGGTATGCGGAAACTGGGGACTGCATTTATTGTCAAATCTGCGGTTGCCATGACCGTATTTTCGAGTTTTCTGGAAGTATTTGCGCCGCTTACAGATGTGACACACGAATATCTGCTGGCTGTCTGTTTCGGAGGTGTATTTCTGGGAGTAGGTGTAGGACTTGTGATTCGCTCTGGTGGATGTCTCGACGGAACGGAGACAGTGGCGATTTTCATGAACAAGAAGTTTAATCTTCCGGTAGGACAGACGGTTTTGTTTATTAATGTTGTGATCTATACCGTTGCCGGTTTTCTGTTTGGATTTAACAGGGCTATGTATAGCCTGCTGACGTATTTTATTACGTCGAAAGTGATCGATTATGTGGAAACAGGCGTGGAACAGGCAAAAGCTGCAATGATCATCACAGATGAAGGACAGATGATAGCAGATGAGATATTTAAGAAAATGGGGCGTACTGTGACGATTCTGGAAGGAGAGGGATTAATCAGTGGAAAGAAGGCGGTTCTTTACTGTGTACTGAACCGGTTTGAAATCCATGAACTGAGGCATTTGATCAAAGAGGTGGATGCAAGTGCCTTTATCACAGTCAGCGATGTGTCAGAGATCATTGGAAATCATATTAAGAAGAAGGCAGATGCTGATACACCTTGATAGAAATCCAGCAATATCCAGATCAAATCTGAAAAAAAGGAGTGTCGAAAACTCAGTCCCGGCTGTATGATAAGCAGCGCTGTGTGGATTGGAGCGGACAGTAAGTTGGTTTTGTCCGTCTCAGACGGACGTCTGAGTCCGATTGAGACGGACAAAATCGGTTCACTGTCCGATACACTCCATACGAGCGCTTATCATACAGCCGGGACTGCATTTTCCCGATTATCCCGAAATTCAATGTACTAACTTAAATCTGTTTATCAGTTATGATATTTTAAAATTTCCATTTATTGTTATATCGTTTCCAGCTCTTGTAATGCTTTCTGTCCTGATTACCGAAAGCATTCTTTTTATCACGCCAGTTTTTCCATCTTTTGATGGGATTCAATTCAATATCGTGATCATTGGCGATCTTTCGGATAAGAAGAAGGATTGCCAGCAGGAGCAGGATGCCGCAGACGGCGATTCCTGCAATCCGAAGATTAATTCGGATTAGATTGACTTTAGTATCAGCAGAAGAATCAGAATTTTGTTCTGGTTCGGTGGAATTAGATTCCTGTTCATCAGAGGTTCCAAATTCAAATTCCTGAATGCCGCTGTCGGATAACAGAAGCTGAGTGGAGCCTACAGGCTGTCCGGCATAAGTGTAGCTCAGGACAGCGATCACATCGGAATCAGAATTATCCAGAAAGTCAAGCTGTGGAGAGGCATCTGAAAAATCTGCATCGACTGGCAACACCACATATCCACTGGAGTCCATATCAATCATGGGCGCTGCAGTGCCAAATATGGAGGTTCCAGTATCAAACAGTTCTCCCTGTCCGATGGTAAAGTTTTCTTCATTTTCCAAAATATTGACCTTGTGGAAATTCTCGCTGGCATAATTCAAAAGATTGGCGGTGTCGGTGTAGATAGGGACTCCCCGTTCAGCTGTTCCTTGGGTCTTCATAGTGACGACGATCAGATCCATGCCGTTTCTGGTAGCACAGGTGACCAGGGTATTCAAAGCAACCGTTGTGTATCCGTTTTTGCCGGCAAATACAGTATCATCCAGAAACCTGGAGGTCTTGTAGCTGCTGATCATATAGTGATGATTATTCATCAGAAGTTCTTCGTCTTTTTTATTGGTAGCCCTCAGGGTGTAGCGGGGAGTGCCGCTAATCTGACGAAATTTTTCATGTTTGATCACTTCCTGGGCAATCAGTGCCATATCCCGTGGACAGGTATAGTGTTCTTCGTCCGGTAGTCCATGAGGGTTGACAAAATGAGTATTTGTACACCCCAGCTCTGCAGCGCGTTGATTCATCAGATCAGCAAAAGCTTCCGTAGTACCGGAAATCTGTTCCGCAATGGCATTGGAGCATTCATTGGCAGATTCCAACAAAATGGCGTAAAGACATTCTTCTACAGTGAGAATCTCTCCCTCATCTCTGGCTATATGGCTGCTGGCATAGTCAATGGAGAAGACAGCATTGTGAGAAAAAGTCACTTCTTCATCCATGTTCAGATTTTCCAGTGCCAGCAGTACAGTCATGAGCTTGGTGATGCTGGCAGGATACAGCTGTTCATCAATATTTTTGCTATAAAGGATCGTTCCAGTCCCGGCTTCCATGACAATGGCGGCCTCTGCATAGACCTGTGGTCCTGTGGGCCAGTTTTCCCAGGAATTGGACTGGATCTCCATATTATAGCGGATCTCGGATTCAACGGCGGGATCTTCTGCTGCAAAAACGGGCGCAGAAAAGACAGTAGAAAGGCAGAGAACGGACGTCAGTGCCAGGAGCTTGTATCTTTGAAATGTTTTCATTATTTTCCTCTATTCTAATCAACACAATATATGTGAAATTTTCAGTACAGGGACATTTTGTGACCTGTCGTTTCTTATTATAGAGTATTTGTAAAATGGGTGCAAGGCTCGAAGAAAAACTTTAGAAACTGTTAACATTCGAAAAGCCTTGACAGAACGGGGATCTTGACTTTATAATGGCTTTTGTAATCAGAGAAAAAGGCTGTGACGAAGACAGTAGGGATTTTTGGAAATTTTCAGCGAGCCGGAGAGGGTGAAAGACCGGTAAGAGTACAGAATCCTGAATATCACTTCCGAGCTGCAGGCTGAAAGCGCAAGCAAGTAGGTGCTGACGTAATCCTTACGTTACAGGGGACGCATATGCTGGTATGTTGTAAGAGGTGGTAGATCTTTTAAGAGCGTTTGTTTCGGCTCCGTCCTGTTACAGGATGGGGCCGTTTTAATTCGTAATGAAAGATGTTAGCACAGTAATAAAGCAGGGGCATTATCCGGGCAGTTAAGAAATGATAATGAGGAGGTAAAAAGAGCATGTATAACAAAGTCAACACAGATATGAACTTTGTAGACCGCGAAAAAGAAGTGGAAAAGTTCTGGAAAGAAAACGATACGTTCCGCAAGAGTATGGAACGCAGGAAGGATGGTCCGACCTATACATTTTATGATGGTCCGCCGACCGCAAATGGAAAGCCACACATTGGACATGTATTAACACGTGTAATTAAAGATATGATTCCCAGATATCATACCATGAAGGGCTGTATGGTGCCGCGTAAGGCAGGATGGGATACCCACGGACTTCCGGTGGAACTGGAGGTGGAGAAGCTTCTAGGTCTGGACGGCAAGGAGCAGATCGAGGAATATGGCCTGGATCCGTTTATCACCAAATGTAAGGAGAGCGTCTGGAAATACAAGGGTATGTGGGAGGATTTCTCTGGCACAGTCGGTTTCTGGGCGGATATGGATGATCCATATGTGACGTATCATGATGATTTTATCGAGTCTGAGTGGTGGGCACTGAAGACCATCTGGGATAAAGGACTTCTGTACAAAGGCTTTAAGATCGTGCCTTACTGTCCGCGTTGCGGAACGCCGCTGTCTTCTCATGAGGTAGCTCAGGGGTATAAGGATGTAAAGGAACGCTCAGCAGTGGTACGTTTTAAGGTAAAGGACGAGGATGCCTATATCCTGGCATGGACGACCACGCCCTGGACACTGCCGTCCAATGTGGCGCTCTGTGTCAACCCGGTGGAATCCTATGTGAAAGTAAAGGCAGCAGATGGACATGTGTATTATATGGCGGAAGCGCTTCTGGATACCGTGCTTGGAAAGTTGGGCACGGAAGAGACACCTGCCTATGAGGTGCTGGAGCGTTATACCGGAAAGGATCTGGAATATAAGGAGTATGAGCCGCTCTTTGACTGTTCTGCGAAAGTAGCAGAGAAACAGCATAAGAAAGGATATTTTGTCACCTGTGATTCTTATGTTACATTGACCGATGGTACTGGTGTGGTACACATTGCTCCGGCATTCGGTGAAGATGATGCCAATGTGGGACGTAAGTACGACCTTCCGTTTGTACAGCTGGTGGATGGCAAAGGAAATATGACAGAGGAGACACCTTTTGCAGGATTATTTGTGAAGAAGGCGGACCCGGAGGTATTGAAGGATCTGGATGCAAGAGGATTGTTGTTTGACGCACCAAAATTTGAGCACAGCTATCCGCACTGCTGGAGATGCAGCACACCGCTGATCTATTATGCAAGAGAATCCTGGTTTATCAAGATGACAGCAGTTAAGGACGACCTGATTCGCAATAACAATACGATCAACTGGATCCCGGAAAGCATTGGAAAAGGCCGCTTTGGTGACTGGCTGGAGAACATCCAGGACTGGGGTATCAGCCGGAACCGTTACTGGGGAACTCCACTGAACGTATGGGAATGCGAAGGCTGCGGCCATATGGAGAGTATTGGTTCCCGTGAAGAACTGAAACAGATGAGCGGCAATGAAGCTGCGCTGACCGTGGAGCTGCACCGTCCATATATCGATGAGATTACCTGCACCTGCCCGAAATGCCAGGGAACTATGAAGCGCGTACCGGAGGTTATCGACTGCTGGTTTGATTCCGGAGCCATGCCGTTTGCACAGCATCACTATCCGTTTGAAAATAAAGAACTGTTCGAGAGCCAGTTCCCGGCACAGTTTATTTCTGAAGCAGTGGACCAGACTCGTGGATGGTTCTACTCCCTGTTGGCAGAATCTACCTTATTATTTAATAAATCGCCTTATGAGAATGTCATCGTTCTGGGTCATGTACAGGATGAGAACGGCCAGAAGATGAGCAAGTCCAAAGGAAATGCGGTCGATCCGTTTGAAGCGCTGGAGACTTATGGCGCAGACGCGATTCGGTGGTATTTCTACATCAACAGTGCGCCCTGGCTGCCGAATCGTTTCCACGGAAAGGCTGTACAGGAAGGACAGCGTAAATTCATGGGAACCCTTTGGAATACCTACGCGTTCTTCGTGTTGTATGCAAATATTGATGATTTTAATGCAACAAAATATACACTGGATTATGACTCCCTGTCCATCATGGACAAATGGCTTTTGTCCAAGCTGAACACAGTGGTCGGCGAAGTTGACAGCAATCTAGCAAACTACCGGATTCCGGAGGCGGCAAGAGCCCTTCAGGAGTTCGTGGATGAGATGAGTAACTGGTATGTAAGAAGGAGCAGGGAACGTTTCTGGGCAAAAGGCATGGAGCAGGATAAGATCAATGCCTACATGACATTGTATACAGCGCTTGTGACGATTTCCAAAGCGGCGGCGCCTATGATTCCATTTATGACAGAGGATATCTACCGGAATCTGGTGTGCAGTATCGATAAGGATGCGCCGGAGAGTGTTCACCTGTGCGATTTTCCGACGGTCCATGAGGAGATGATCAACAAGGATCTGGAAGCAGCCATGGAGGAGATCCTGAAGATTGTCGTTATGGGGCGTGCGGCCCGTAATACGGCAAATATCAAGAATCGCCAGCCCATCGGGACCATGTATGTCCGTGCGGACCACGAGCTGGAACCAGTATATCAGAATATCATCACAGACGAACTGAATGTGAAGGAGATCGTCTTTAAGGATGATCTGAGTGAATTTACCAGCTATACGTTCAAACCGCAGCTAAAGACCGTGGGTCCGAAGTATGGCAAGCTGTTAAACGGCATCCGCGCGCACCTGACGGAAATGGACGGCAGAAAAGCGATGGAAGAGCTGGATACAACCGGAAGTCTGTCATTTGACATTGACGGGGCAAACGTGGTATTATCAAAAGAAGATCTGCTCATTGATATGGCTCAGATGGAGGGCTATGTGACAGAGGCGGACAGTCAGGTGACGGTCGTTCTCTGCACGAATCTGAGTGAGGAATTAATTGAAGAAGGATTTATCCGTGAGATCATTAGCAAGATTCAGACCATGCGTAAAGAAGCCGGATATGAGGTCATGGACCGGATCCATGTGTACAGCAATGGAAATGGGAAGATTCAGAGCCTGATGGAGCAGCATGGGGATGAGATCAAAAAGGATGTCATGGCATCGGATATCCTCTTTGCAGAAGCAGAGGGATATGTGAAGGAATGGAATATCAATGGGGAGACCGTTACATTGGGTGTAAAAAAGCAGTAAAAGGAGGCATATTATGGCCAAAAGAACTTTTAACAAGGAATTTTTTGTCAGAAGTGTAAAGTACAATGTGCGTACATTGTTCCGCAGGGAGATCGAAGAAGCGAGTCAGCAGCAGATCTTCCAGGCTGTCGGTTATGCGGTGAAGGATGCGATTATGGATGCATGGATCGCAACCCAAAAGGAATATGAGAAGAAGGATCCGAAGATTGTATATTACATGTCCATGGAATTTCTCATGGGCAGAGCGCTGGGCAATAACCTGATCAATCTGACCTTCTATGATGAGGTGAAAGAGGCTCTCGAGGAGATCGGTCTGGATCTGAACCTGATCGAGGATCAGGAGCCGGATGCAGCGCTTGGAAACGGCGGTCTGGGACGTCTGGCAGCATGTTTCCTGGATTCTCTGGCATCTCTGGGCTATGCAGCGTACGGCTGTGGTATCCGTTACCGCTACGGAATGTTCAAACAGCAGATCGAGAACGGCTATCAGGTCGAGGTTCCGGATATGTGGCTGAAGAACGGTAATCCTTTCGAGCTTCGTCGTCCGGAATATGCGAAGACCGTTAAATTTGGCGGATATGTGAAGATCGAGAACAAGGATGGCAAGAACCACTTTATCCAGGAGGGCTATCAGTCCGTGCTGGCAGTCCCGGTGGATCTTCCGGTAGTAGGTTATGGGAACAATGTGATCAACTGTCTGCGGATCTGGGATGCAGAGGCGATCAATTCCTTCGAGCTGAATCATTTTGATAAGGGTGAGTACAACAAGGCAGTAGAGCAGGAAAATCTGGCGCGCAACCTGGTGGAAGTGCTGTATCCAAATGACAACCATATGGCAGGAAAAGAGCTCCGCCTGAAACAACAGTATTTCTTTATATCTGCAAGTGTGCAGGCAGCAGTGGAGCGGTATATGCGTTCTCATGATGATGTCCGTAAATTCTATGAGAAAGCAACATTCCAGCTGAATGATACCCATCCGACCGTAGCAGTGGCAGAGCTCATGCGCGTGCTGATGGATGAGTACAATCTGGAATGGGATGAGGCATGGGAAGTTACCACGAAGACCTGCGCATATACGAACCATACGATCATGGCTGAGGCATTGGAAAAATGGCCGATTGAGCTGTTCTCCAGACTGCTTCCGCGTATCTATCAGATTGTGGAGGAGATCAACCGCAGGTTCGTGATCAAGATTCAGGAGAAGTATCCGAACAATTATGATAAAGTCAAGAAGATGGCGATCATTATGGACGGACAGGTGAAGATGGCGCATCTGGCTATCGCAGCAGGTTATTCTGTCAATGGTGTGGCAAGACTTCATACTGAGATCTTAAAGAATCAGGAGCTGAAGGATTTCTATGAGATGATGCCGGAGAAGTTCAACAACAAGACGAATGGTATCACTCAGAGACGTTTTCTGCTTCACGGCAATCCACTTCTGGCAAAATGGGTAACTGCCCATGTGGGAGACGAGTGGATCACGGATCTGTCCAAGATCAAGGGACTTGCGATCTATGCAGACGACGAGAAAGCGCAGCATGAGTTCATGAATATTAAGTATCAGAACAAAGTGCGTCTGGCAAAATATATCAAAGAACACAACGGTGTGGATGTAGATCCCCGTTCCATCTTCGACGTACAGGTCAAGAGGCTTCATGAGTATAAGAGACAGCTTTTGAACATCCTGCATGTGATGTATCTGTATAATCAGATCAAAGAGCATCCGGAGATGGAATTCTATCCGAGGACCTTTATCTTTGGAGCGAAAGCGGCAGCAGGCTATATGAGAGCAAAACTGACCATCAAGCTCATCAACTCCGTAGCGGATGTGGTGAACAACGATGCTTCGATTAACGGGAAGCTGAAGGTCGTCTTTATCGAGGATTACCGGGTATCCAATGCAGAGTGGATCTTTGCAGCAGCAGATGTGTCTGAGCAGATATCTACGGCTTCCAAAGAAGCATCCGGTACTGGTAACATGAAGTTCATGTTGAACGGTGCGGTGACGATCGGTACGATGGATGGCGCTAATGTGGAGATCGTGGAAGAGGTCGGTGCAGAGAATGCATTTATCTTTGGTATGAGTTCTGATGAAGTCATTGATCTGGAGAAGAAGGGCGGTTATGATCCGTCTCAGCTGTTCAATACAGATCAGGATATCCGTCAGGTACTGATGCAGCTCATCAACGGAACTTATGCTCCGAACGATCCGGAGAAATTCCGTGAACTCTACAATGCATTGTTGATCGACGGTGGATACAACAGACCGGACCCGTACTTCATACTGAAGGATTTCCGTTCTTATGCGGAAGCGCAGAAGCGTGTGGAAGCTGCTTACAGGGATGAGAAAGGATGGGCGAGAAGCGCAATTCTGAATGTGGCATGCTCCGGTAAATTCAGTTCTGATCGTACCATCCAGGAATATGTGGATGAGATCTGGAAGCTTGATAAAGTGACTGTGGAACTTTCCGAAAACTAAAAAAGACAGAGGCCGCGTGGGAGTGTTCTGCGCGGCCTTGTTTTGAGTTGCGGTATGTAGTGGTTTGGGGAAGGGACGCCGCTACGGGGGAGGGGATGCCCTCACGAACCCGGGGCAACGCCTGGTCGAGCTAATCGCTAACTTCGACTAAGG
>CAMWMT010000002.1 GCA_947175375.1 uncultured Clostridiaceae bacterium
TAGCGATTTTTGTATTTGACTTAGTGTTTAGTTATAAAAACTCAATAAGTTTACGATACATCATAAAAATCCAGATCCGCAAAATCTTCTTCATTCCAATCGGTGAGAAACATATTATTGTGTCCATAACCGACCGGTAATATATATTTCCGGTTCAATTCCCTGCACTTTTCGTCCAACGGCAAAATCCGCAGAGCGTTATACTCGCGCAAGTCGCTCAATGTAAGCGCATAATTTTCAGCCGAGAAACAACTTCCTGAAAAGAATAAATATCCGTCTTCTGTATATTGCCAGTCATCAGCCGGATAGCTTACTGTATTTGTGTTGTGGAGACAGCCGTCTTCGTCATATTGGTAATATCCCTTGCTAATATTTACATCGCCGTCCTTTGTTTTTAGAACCAATTTTTGAAAACCGTAATCATGTACCATAACAATGGAAAGTTCGCCTTTTTTCTTTTGCTCTACCGCTTTACAAAACGCTGCTGCCTGTTCTGCTCCCACCATGTCGATTTGATTCTCACTGTCAACCGCCACATAACCGTTTTCGCCAAGCCTTGCAACCACATGCCTCAGCGTTTCAAGGCTGCCCAGTGTGTCTGCTTCTGCCGCTTCCTCATAAATGTCACGGTAAACCGCTGCTATACTCTCTGCATCATCAAAATCCTCATCACTTGACGAATACTCTTCATGATCCCTCGCTGTTTCCTCAGGTACCGATCCCTCTGGCAGTCCATCGCTGCATCCAGCCATCAAAAGAGTGGCGATGATAATCATGATTCTGCGTCTGTATTTCCTTTTTACCATGACCTGTCCTCCAAATGGAAACTATTTCTCTTACATTTCTTTTAGCAGCTCTCGCTCATCCATGCACTCAAACCCGATTTGATCTTCCGGACTGACTGAAATGGTAACATTCTTCGTGCTGTAGTTTCTGGCAAGTTCATTTAACTTCTTTATGATATCAGCTTTGTCCATCTTAAGAATATCCTCGATATCCGTCTGATTCCAAAATTCCTGTATACCCTCTAACATGCCGCCGACACAGCGGTCGCGCTCCCCGACTGTCACCTTCTCTTTATCTGAGACATGATAGCCGAACCCATAATACATTTGACACCATACATATGCCGCTTCCTCATCATTCAGCGTCTTCGTAAGATCATCTCCCAAAGAGACATCTTCCTCCGGCTTCCCGGTATAAAGACTTCTTACAGCCATGGCATTTTCATTTCCGGACAGCGATATCGTACGAACAATAAACTCCTTTTCTTCATCAGATAAATCCACCCGGAAATCATTCCAGATTGTATCGCAGCTGATTCTGTCATAACTTTCAGAATGCTCATTGCCCCATTCAAGCAGCTCGCGATTAAAATCTGCTAAAGTCATCTGTTCGTAATCTACCTTTTTTAAAGAAAGTACAGACTGATAATCCTCGTTCGTTCCGGGTAAATATTCTCTGACTTCCTCGTTAAAATCATCATAGCCGTATGTGGTCATTCGGCGCCTTAAATCAAATTCTGCCTGTTCTTCCTCCGTTGCCGCTCTTAGTCCTGCAAGCGTGCCGTTTTCGTAGACAGCAAACAGTTCTATCGCATCCTTCGCATATACATTTTCACCGATTCCTTGATGTTCTGTGATCCATATATCCTGTTCTTCGTCCATGATTCCACGTACTTCCTTGTCCTGAAAATACATCTTGCACTCATCTGTCCGTGCATCATAGTCACAAGTAAGCCCGAAAGGCATATAGGGCTTCAATACTGCCTCAAACTGTTCCAGACGTTCTCTCTGATATTCCTTGTCCACATAAGTTTCATTCAGGTAAAGAGCTTCCAACGGCTGGTAAGCATACTCCACATCTACTTGAAGTTCATCCGTACTCAATTCTTCTGTTAATGCAGTCATCGTATCATGGATCACTGTCTGCATAAATTCTTCATCCGCCAGTTCCCGTACTGAGTAGTTTGCGGAAAAAATATTATCCTTTATGGATTCTGCCATCCCTGATCTCGTATTGATATATTCCCCCACAGTCAGTTTATCGGCATCCAGTATCGTTAAAGTCATTACATATTCCAGTATAGCCATATCCCATTTGTTATCTTCCGGCGTATCCGGATGACCTGCAGATACACAGCCGCTAAAATCCCGCTTCTGCCAGTGCTCCGCAGTCAGCGGTTCCAGCACATAGAACATAAAATATGCTATATCATCCACATCACGATTTTCATAGAATGCTTCATTCATGGACAAGTGATCCAACAGATCTCTGTATTCTGCCGTATCGGTTAACGTCCACACTTTGTTCTGAAATTCTGATACAGTCATATTCTCATAATCGTCAAATTGGAGCGCAAGGAGTTTGTCGTATTCTTCCTGTGATATGCCTGTTAATTCACCTGCTTGTTGCTCTTTATTGCCTGCCGCGGAAGTGGCAAATGCCATAGTTACCCCCACGACCAGTCCTGCCGCAAAAATCACTGCTGCGAGTGAAATATTCTTAACCTTCATAATTGCACGTACTCTTTCCTCTATCGCATTCTGACTGAAATTATTGCATAATGGCATGAGCCCGCTTCTCTTTGCCTCCATGCGGATCAGCATATTCGCATAGGTGGACTTGTTGCTGACGCCGCATCTGCGCACAACACTCTCATCGCATGCAAGCTCAATATCCCGGTTGAGTAGAAAATACATCGCCCATACAAAAGGATTAAACCAGTGGATACAGAGGGCAGCGACCATGATCAGCTTGAGCACATTGTCACCATAACAGATATGCGTATATTCATGCCAGAGTACATATTCTAATGATTCCTGCTCTTCCCATTCCATTTTCTTCGGCAGCAGAATGACAGGGCGCAAAATTCCATAAGTAAGCGGTGCATCGATCCGGTCAAAGACTCTGACACTTACGGAACGTCTGCGTTTTGCAATCCATTGACTGATATAGTCATGACTGACTGGCAGTGACATCCCGAACTCCATGCGGCAGCGTATATAGGTTATCATAAAATATAACGCACACAATGATGCTCCGGTTCCCCAGATGATCATCCATATAAAACTTTTTGTTCCGTTTTCTATCCTGTTGGCTGAATTTATTGTTTCAGATAAAACATTGCCGCCGGTTATGTTCGGCTGCGGTGCTGCTATATGGGCTTCTATTGCTTCCGGCGTCTGCATCGACGCGCTGCCGCCTGACACTTCTGCCGTCCGTGCCGATTCTCCGCTATGGGGCAATGCCATTGACTGTACTGCTGTAAGTTCATCCTTTATATGATGCCCTGCAAGTGAATACACACTGAATGCAGACGTGATTTCAAATGGAATAAGCAGCCTGACCAGCACAACGCTCCACAGTATAACAAAGGCTCTCTTAGGCAGCCGGTTCATTGCCAAAGCCCTCAACATTATGATTACAATCGTTAAAACAGCACCGTAAAAACTCATTAGCGCTAAACTCATCATTGTCACCTCTTTCATTCAAGTTCCCCGACAATCTGTTTCAGCTTCTCAATCTGTTCGGCAGATAATTTTTTTCTGCCAAGCAGCGCTGCGAACAGCTTATCTGCAGAGCCATCATAGATTTTGTTGATCAGTTCATTGGTCTCTGCTTCCTGCACCTCTTCTTTCGGAATCAGTGCATGACACATGAAATTCGGCTCCGAACGCTGGATTGCTCCTTTCTTCATACAGCGTTTGATCAACGTATAAGTCGTATTCTTATTCCAGCCCAGCTCCTTTGTCAATTGATCTGCTATGTATTTCGCGGGAACATCTCCTTCCTTCCAGAGAATCCCCATCACTTTTAATTCCGAATCAAATAATTTCGTCGTTTCCTGTTCCATCTTTATCTCCGCCTTTCTGGTAGTTCGTTTTTCTGCAACGAGATAAGACTGCAGTAGTCTGGTTGTTATTTATAGACTACTACAGTCTTATCGCGTTGTCAATACCTTTTTTGATAATTCCAGGGGAAGGATTGAAGTGGACATAAGGTGCCTCACGAAGAGCTGTTTCCCGCTGGGAGACGGGAAGTCCCTGCACCGGCTGACATATATTTCCTTTTCATCCGGGTTCATCTTCCATCATTTCTCCGGGAACATCATTGACACGATGAAATAAATCTTATATAATTAAACTATAAGTTTAATTATTGAAGGGAGAAACACATGGGTCGAAGGAAGAAAGAACCAAAGAGCGTACACCGGGAAAATATAGCGTCTGCTGCGTCAGTATTGTTTATGGAAAAAGGAATCACTGAAACTTCTATGGATGATATAGCGAAAGCTGCCGGATATAGCAAGGCAACACTGTATGTGTATTTTAAAAACAAAGAGGAAATTATTGGAATTTTAGTATTGGACAGCATGAAAAAACTATACGGATATATTGTTTCTGCGCTGGAGCAACAGGAAAGCACCAAATCAAGATATGATCTGATCTGCGACGGGTTAGTACAGTACCAGGAGGAATTTCCGTTTTATTTCAAAATGGTGCTGGATAAAATCAACATTGATTTTGAAAAGGATGATTGTCTGGAAGAAGAAAAGGAAACCTTTCAAGTCGGGGAGGAACTGAATGCAAAGATAAAAGATTTCTTAATATCCGGCATGGAAAAAGGAGACCTGCGTACGAATCTGGAAATTATGCCAACCATATTTCATTTTTGGGGTATGCTTTCCGGAATCATTCAGCTTTCCTCAAATAAAGAAGAATATATTAAAAACTCAATGGGCTTATCAAAAAAACAGTTTTTGGAATATGGATTTTCCATGCTATACTGTTCAATTGCAGCGAAGGAGAGGTGTCGGTAGTGAAATTATCCGGAAAAAGAATCTTTGTGTTCACGGTAGTTTTTCTGTTTCTGATCGGTTTGATCTTCATGATGGTTTACCTGAAAAGTGTGTCAGATTATAAAAAGGCAGTAAAAGAAACAACTTTCAGCGGCATAGACATTTCCGGTATTCCGGACGGAGTTTACGTAGGAGAATACGACGTGAATTTTATATATGTCAAAGTCGAAGTAACCGTTCAGAGTGGAGCGATCACAGGCATTGATATTCTGGAGCATAAAAACGGGCGCGGGAAATCGGCAGAAATTGTTGCAGACAGAATCGTTGAGGAACAGAAAATAGATGTTGATACTGTATCGGGCGCAACCAACTCAAGCATTGTCATAAAGAAAGCCGTTGAAAATGCCCTCAAGGGGCATAATCAAAAATGAACAGAAAACCAGAGCGGGAAGATGCTGCCCGACAGCAGCTTCATGATACCCCCCTGGCGTTGGCCAGGGGGACCAGCCGCAGCGTTGCCTGACCGGACGCGTTTACAATTGATCCAGCATCTCGTATCCAAGCCTTCTAAATACCTGACAGAATTTCTGAAATCCGTCCTGTCCGATAATATAGATATTTGGCATATAGGACATTCGCTTTCTGGAATATTCGATTCGTTCCAGACCATTGTCAACAGCCGTGTGATTACTCAAAGCGACATCCACTTTTTTATTCATGGCTTCCGTGACAAAATAATCTAGCGATTTTAAATACTGTTTTACACCCTCTTTTGACCATGGAGGCGTTGTACCGCCCCATAATGCAGCCATGTGTATCTCGCCCCCTTCACTTACGGGAAAGATGTAGCTCAGTCCCCCGGGAGTATGCCCGGGAGTGCCATAGACATAGATGATCTTATCTCCTGAGATTATCCGGTCGCCATCGTGAATATAGACATCTATTTTGTAATCCTTCCACGTTTCAGGCCGGTCAGGCTTGATCGGATGTTCTTTCCAGAAAATATCATCGGTTCTGGAAAGATAAGTCATGGTGTGGTACTGTTTAACGAACCATTTTCCGCATCCTGTATGGTCTGCATGCCCGTGTGTCAACAGCAGTTTCCTGATCTTCGCAGGATTCCATCCTGCATCTGTGACGGCCCTGACGATTGCATCAAATGCTCTTTGATCCGGCCATATGGCATCGATCAAGATCAGTTCCTCTGTGGTCTTTAATACAAAACAGCTTGTTTCTTTTTGTGAAACAATTAATAAATCATCAAAGATTACAGCATAAGTAAAAAAGGACATATCTTCCATTGCCGTAATGGTTTCTCTGGTGATGACGGGTTTGTTTGCTCGATTCATTTTTTTGCTCTCCTCTGCACATTTTTCGATCTGTCATTGCACAGAGGATAAACGGTTTTTGGCATGCATCCTTAAAAACACCTTCATGGATTCCCACCTTTCTGTAAATCTTGATCTATGGAATCATTATAAATAATTTTCATTCGGAAGACAATTCCTCAAAGTGCATGAAACAGAGCCGGTCCCTCTCTGGTTGTTTTTTTGCATTTTTTAAAATGCTTGACAGATAACATATGTTATGTAACAATAGTTGTATAATGAACATAATCTTTAGAAACACACATTGGGAAGGGAAAGAATCATATGCCGCCAAAAGCAAAAATAACAAAAGCCATGATTTTGCATACAGTCCTAAACATCACAAAGGAAACGGGATTCAAGACAGTCAATGCAAGGAGTATTGCAAACCAGCTGCAATGCTCTACCAGACCGATTTTTACCTGCTATGAAAATATGGATGCGCTGAAAAAGGAGTTTCTTGACTTTGTATATGAATACTACGAACAGTATGTTATCCATTATCGAAATCTTTCAAAGGTTCATGAGCATCTGGTGTTGCCGCTGTCCTACGTTGATTTTGCGCAGAACGAGCCATACCTGTTTCAGTTTTTGTTCATAGATCACATGGATCTGAATATGACAGAGGCCATGGACTTTTATCAGGAAGCGGATAACGAAAAACGGGCAAGAGATTTTTCTGAGGCGACAGGAATTGAACTGGAGCAGGCAAAGAGAATTTTTCTGGACCTGTTTCTTTATTCCCATGGAATTGCAGTTCTTACTGTGACAAAGAGAATGATACTGAACACAGAAAGCGCGGAGAAAATGGTTGCAAATGTTTTATCAGCCCTTATCAGACAGGAAAAACCGGACTGGGAAGTGCCAGTATCATATTTATAAGGTGAGAGAAGGAGGAAGCTGAGATATGCAGATCAGTCAATATTTATGCGATTATTATGATCATTACAATGAGGATAACCGGCTGACGTCAAGGCATGGTTCTATTGAGTTCCTTACTACCATGCGTTACATTGAAAAATATATAAGGCCAGAAGACCGCATACTGGAAATCGGAGCCGGGACTGGGCGATACTCTCATGCGCTGGCAGGTCAGGGATATATGATGGACGCAGTGGAATTAGTGGAACATAACATCGAGGTGTTCCGCAAACATATACAGCCAGAGGAAAAAATTACGATTACGCAGGGAAATGCTCTTGATCTTTCTGCATTTCCAGATGATAAGTATGACATGACTTTGCTGCTGGGTCCGCTGTATCATTTATACACGACAGAAGAGAAGCAAAAGGCCCTGTCGGAAGCGATCCGTGTAACAAGACCGGGCGGTGTGATCTTTGCAGCTTATGTGATCTCGGACGGCTGTCTTCTGGACGAAGGATTTTTGCGTGGCAATATCAGTGTTGCGGAATATATAAAAAATGGATTGCTTGATCCGGAGACATTTGCTGCGAAATCGGAGCCCAAAGATCTGTTTGAGCTTGTCCGCAAAGAGGATATCGACAATCTGATGTCGGCATTTTCTACGACCCGTTTGCATTATATCGCAGCGGATGGCCCTGCGCTGCTTCTGCGCGATGCCATAGATCAAATGGATGAAAATACGTTTGCACTGTATCTCAAGTATCATTTTGCCACCTGCGAACGAGCTGACCTGGCGGGTGTTACAAGCCATGCGGTAGATATATTCAGGAAATGATCATGGGGGATGGCAGTGATTATCCAGTGTATAACAATGCTGTTGGACTGGCTTTGAAATGACTGGAAGAATCGTTAACATTTTTTAATAAACTGATATAATAGACTTAACAGGACAGCTATTTCTTATTTTTCAAATTCAGAATCGCAACTATCAAAAGTGCGAAGGTCAGAAGGACTATAAATTCTTCATATGTACTCATAATAATCGACCCCTTTCCGCAAGACTCGGAACGGGTGGAAATCACTTTGATGATATGTCATAATTTTATACTTGTGGTACAATGACAAGTGACAACTTTTCGTTTACAATGATCTTATTCGATATTGCTTTGAAAGGATTTCCATTTGATCGACAGGGGTCATGGAAAACAAGGGGATTAAGAGATGGAAAAGAGAAAGCTGGCATCCATACAATATGTTCATCATATAACTCCGATTGAAGGAGCAGACAGAATAGAGTGCGTACATGTGCTGGGATGGCAGTGCGTTGCTAATAAGGGGCTGTTTCAGGTGGGAGATAGTTGTGTATATATGGAAGTGGATTCGTTTCTGCCCATATGTGAACGGTTTGAATTCCTGCGGAACAGCAGTTTTAAAAAGAATGAGCTTCTGGGAGAAGGCTTTCGATTGAAGACGCAGATCTTTCGCGGACAAATATCACAAGGACTGATACAGCCCTTGTCGATCTTGCCGGAGGGCGATTATCAGATTGGCGATGATGTGACAGACATTCTGGGGATCAGAAAGTGGGAAGTCGAAGAAAGAGTTACCAACAGCGGAACTGTGATCGGAGATTTCCCGGATGGCATTCCGAAGACGGATGAACTGAGGGTACAATCGTATCCGGAACTGATTGATGAATTCAAGTTCGTATCCGGTTATTATATCAGCACCAAGATGGATGGTACGAGTGTCACTATGTACTGGAAAAATGGTCATTTTGGTATTTGCGGCAGAAATTATGAGTATGCAGATGATAATAAATGTGCTATGTGGAAGTATGCCCATGAACATGGTATTCCTGAGAAAGTTGCAGAGAGCAATCTGCCGGATATAGCGATCCAGGGAGAGTTCTGTGGTGCTGGTATCCAGAAAAACCGATTGAAGCTGAAGAAACCAGAATGGTATGTATTTACCATAATTGATCTGACTACTCAGCAAAGATATCCGTTGCATAGGATGCAGGAGCTGTGTGAAAAGCTTCAGCTTAAGATGGTGCCAATTGAGGAAGAGAAAGATTCCTTTGACTATGACAGTGTGGATGTTCTTCTGGAAAGGGCAAAGGGTAAATATCCGTCAGGCATGAACAAGGAAGGCATTGTCATCAGGCCTGTGGAACCTGTATATTCCAAAATCATCGAAGGACCATTGTCCATGAAGGTATTGAATAATGATTATCTGTTGAAGGAATAGAAGGTCTGAGAATGACTGAGTAAAACGGAATCAGTAAAGTTATACCACAAGTATAATGACAACCAGATCATTTTGTGATAAAGTATAATACAGAAAGAAAAAGCGAATCAGAAAATGGTTCGGGAAAGGAAAAGCAGGATGTTCACAGTAATTCGTAAAAGTTATTATTTATATTTGGACAGTATGAAAAATGCGGCACTCGATTCCAAAGAGTGGAGCGTTGCTTCCGTGTGCTCATATAAGATAAGACTTGTGCGAAAAGCTGTGGTGCAGGATGTAGGCTTACTGGAATAAAAGACAGGAGCAGACAACTGATACATGGATTTTAGAACCGTTTATCTTGTGTGAAGGCACAGGATAGGCGGTTTTCTTTTTGCTTCGTTAGCTCAATGGCAGAGCACCTGACTTTTAATCAGGGGGTTGAGGGTTCAAGTCCCTTGCGGGGCATTTGAATAAGTGCAAGTGGCGGAACAGGCAGACGCGCTGGTCTCAAACACCAGATTCGAAAGAAATGTGAGTTCAAATCTCACCTTGCACATCATGCACCTGTGGCGGAACAGGCAGACGCAGCGGATTTAAGCTCCGCTGTCCTAAGGACGTGAGAGTTCAAATCTCTCCAGGTGCATGTCAGGATCTTATGAGACAATCATGGATCTGGTGAAGAAAAAGTATTTATAATTATAAAGCCTTTGGATAGCGTAAAATAAAATCAGGATCATCCCTGCAAAAGGTACGGTTCATCCGGAGGCGGAAAAGGAGAAGAAAATGTTTACGATACCGGCTATTGATCTGGCAGCCACCGGGCGGAATATCACCAGACTGAGGGAGAATGCAGGTCTGACGGTAAGAGAGCTGCAGGATATTTTTGGATTTGCGACTCCACAGGCCATTTACAAGTGGCAGCACGGAAGGGCAATACCTACTGTCGATAATCTGGTCGTGCTAGCGGCAGTGCTGGGGGTCTCCATGGATGAGATTATCATAATTGATGCGAATGTGAAGACGCAGATCAGTGCATAGGAAATTAAGGGCAGGTAAGCCTAGCGGCGAGGGCGGCGGACTGTAAATCCGTTACATCAGAAACATCGTTGGTTCGAGTCCAACCCTGCCCATTGTGTCCACGTGTCCGAGATGGTTTATGGTACCACCCCGCTAAGGTGGTGTGCGGCATGCCGCACCGAAGGTTCGAATCCTTCCGTGGACGTTTGCCTCTATCGTGTGGGGGTGTGTCGGAAAGTGCAATCCCGGCTGTATGATAAGCGCTTGTATGGAGTGCGTCGGACAGCCGGGATTGTATTTTCTGTCCCCCTTTTTGTGTTTAGCAATCTGATTGTAAACTTATTTAAAATATTTGTTTACAATCAAAGAAGAAGCGTGTATATTAAGGAGTGAAAATTTGAAGCGGAGGAATCCAAATATGAAAAAGCAAAATATTTATAAGCTGTCCACCTGCGCATTGATGACTGCCCTGATGTGTGTCCTAGGTCCCATGTCCATTCCCATTGGTCCGATTCCGGTATCTTTGACGAACTTTACCATTTTCCTTGCTGTTTATCTTCTGGGTATGAGGGATGGTACAATCAGTTACATCGTCTACCTGCTGTTAGGCGCAGTGGGATTACCAGTCTTTTCCGGTTACCAGGGAGGAATGGCGAAGATCGCAGGTCCTACCGGTGGATACCTGGCAAGCTTTATCCTCACAGCATTGATTGCCGGGTTTATCATCGAGCGATTTCATGCCCATACAATCATTATGATTCTCGGTATGATCGTCGCTATGCTGGCGGCTTATCTCTTTGGTACGGCCTGGTTTGTGTTACAAATGCAATGTGACATATGGTATGCACTGACAACGTGTGTATTGCCGTTTGTTCTGGTCGACGTGGTCAAGATCCTGGTTGTAACCGCATTGGGAAAGACGATCCGAAATGCTCTGGCAAAAGCGGATCTGCTGACAATACAAAAAGGAGTTATTTAATATGTATATTTTGGCATTAGCAGAAGAAATTATAAGAGGCCGGCGCATCCGTCGGGAGGATGACCTGACGATCTTTCTGACCTGTGATCAGAAAGAACTCTGTGAAGGAGCAGACCGTATCCGGTCTTATTTTGTCGGAGAGAAAGTGGATCTCTGTTCGATCATCAATGGCCGCAGCGGCCGCTGTCCGGAAGACTGTAAATACTGTGCGCAGTCTGTGTATCATGACACAGGATGTGAAGCATATGATTTCCTCCCGGAAGAGACGATCGTGGATGCCTGCAAAATGAATGAAAAGGAAGGCGTGGATCGTTTCTCTATCGTAACTGCCGGCCGGGCGCTGACCGGTTCGGAATTTCAGAAAGCCCTCCATATTTTCGGGACCATGCATGCAGAGTGTAAGATTGGCCTGTGTGCATCCATGGGTTTCCTCACCGCGGAACAGCTGCACCAGCTCCATCAGGCGGGCGTGACCAGCTATCATCATAATATTGAAACTTCCAGGCGTTATTTTCCTCAGGTCTGCACAACGCACACCTATGACCAGAAAGTGGAAACCTTAAAGCTTGTGAAAGCAGAGGGGATGTGTGCCTGTTCCGGCGGGATCATCGGTATGGGCGAAACCTGGGAGGACCGGCTGGATATGGCGGTCAGTCTGGCGGAGCTGGGCATTGATTCCATTCCCATCAACGCCCTGATGCCGATTCCTGGCACGCCTCTGGAGCATCAGCAGACGCTTACTGAGGATGACATTTTAAGGACGATCGGCTTTTTCCGTTACATCAACCCGGAGGCAAATATCCGTCTGGCAGCAGGACGCGCGCTGTTGACCAATGATGGTGAACTGGCGTTTCAGTCAGGTGCTTCCGCTTCCATCACTGGTAATATGCTGACCACAACTGCCAGTGCAACAATCCGCAGTGATAAGCAGATGCTGCAAAAGCTTGGAAGGGATGTAATACCTGATTATTTATACTCATGAACGATAAGGTTTGTATGCAATGTAACCTGAGCTGATGCAGCTTTTCCAATCCACTTCATTGACAGATTCTCCTGCTGGATTGAGATTATGCTGCGTCAGTTTCTTACCCTGTCCATATTTGGCATGATAGTTCATTTTTCAGTTTTTCTCATTTTCCCTCAATAAATAATATTAAAAATTTGTAAAAATATTGACCAGTGGTCATTTCTGTAGTATAACATATAATGTATTAAATGACCAATGGACATTTTTGAAAATATGGAAGGTGAGGAGTATGAAACGGATCGGAAAATTTATAGCAAAACGTAAGATATCCATCGTGCTCATGGCATTTCTGCTGCTGATCCCATCTGCCATCGGATTTATTGCCACAAAGGTCAATTATGATATTCTGAGTTATCTGCCGGATTCACTGGAAACCGTGGCAGGGCAGGATATCATGGTGGATGAATTCGGTATGGGCGCATTTTCCATGGTCATTGTCGATGGAATGGAGATGAAGGATGCGGCGGCACTGGAAGCAGAGATCGAGGCGATCGATCATGTGGAAAAGGTGCTGTGGTACGATGATTTTGTCGGGATCGATGTGCCGGTCAGCATGATACCGGGTGCAGTGGCGGATGCACTGTTCCGGGATGATTCCACCATGATGATCGCACTGTTCGATCAGACGACTTCTGCGGAGACGACGATGGAAGCCATTGAGGAGATGCGGGCAAAGGTGGGGCAGCAGTGCTTCATCAGCGGCATGAGCGGAATCGTCACGGACATCAAGAATCTGGCCATGAAGGAGATTCCCGGATATGTAGTGGTAGCCAGTCTCTTATCCCTGCTGGTGCTGATACTCACGACCGATTCTTTCGCGGTTCCTGTGCTGTTCCTTACCAGCATTGGTCTGGCAGTGGCGTATAATATGGGAACCAACCTGTTTCTGGGAGAGGTGTCCTATATTACACAGGCGCTGGTGGCGGTGCTACAGCTGGGTGTTACAACGGACTACTCCATTTTTTTGCTGCACAGCTATGAGGAATGCAAGCCGAAGTATGAGAGTCGGGATGATGCTATGGCAGAGGCGATCAGTGAAACCTTTATATCTGTCATGGGCAGCTCCCTTACGACGATCGCAGGCTTTGCAGCGCTGATCTTCATGACATTTGCCCTCGGAGAGAATCTGGGAATTGTCATGATCAAGGGTGTCATTATCGGAGTCCTGTGCTGTGTGACTGTTCTACCGGCGATGATCCTTCTTTTCGAAAAGCCGATTGAGAAGTTTCGGCATAAGTCATTTTTTCCGGACATGGGAAAATTCTCGGATTTTGTCCGAAGATTTTACTGGGTATGGATTCTCCTGTTTCTGATCGCATTTGTTCCGGCGTATCATGGCAACAATGATGTGGAATTATATTATAATATCGATACCGGACTTCCGGATGATCTGGAGAGCGCGATCGCCAATGAGAAGCTGAAGGATACCTTCGATATGAGCAATGTACATATTCTTCTGATGAACAGTGGAAACAGCGCAAAAGATAAAGCAAGAATGATCCAGGAAATCGAGAAAGTGGACGGCGTGGACTGGGCGCTGGGCATCCAGTCGGTGCTGGGCGTAAGCGTTCCGGAATCCATGGTTCCGGGTGACCTGACTTCTTCACTCCGGTCTGAGAATTATGAGATGGTCTTTATCTGCTCTCAGTACAGCTCTGCGACCGCTCCGTGTAACGCACAGATCGCCAGGATCAATGACATTGTGAAGAAATACGATGAAACGGCAATGGTGATTGGGGAAGCACCTCTGATGAAAGACCTGGAGGATGTGACCAGCGTCGACCTGATGACAGTAAACACATTATCGGTAGTGGCTATTTTCCTGATCGTTATGATCGTATTCCGGTCGATCAGCCTTCCGTTTATCCTGGTAATGACAATCGAGTTTTCGATTTTTATAAATATGGCATGCTCCTATTACCGGGGAATCAGTCAGGCGTTTGTGGCTCCTATTGTAGTGGGAACCATCCAGCTGGGGGCTACCGTGGATTATGCGATCCTGATGACGAACCGGTATAAAGATGAACGGATGGCGGGAAAGAGTAAAAAAGAAGCCATCGAGATCGCGCACAAGACTTCTTTCCATTCGATCATGACCAGCGCGTTCAGCCTGTTTGCTTCGACGATCGGCGTGGCATTGTATTCAAATATCGATATGATCAAATCGATCGTGATCCTGCTGGCGAGAGGCTCACTGATCAGTATGGCGATCGTGCTTCTGTTACTGCCATCATTTTTTACAGTATTTGACCGATTGATTTGTTATACCACCAAAGGGATGCGCAAGTGTCTGGTGCAGCAGAGTATAGGGACTGGAGGCGGAGAAAAATGAAAAATAAAAGATTGTTGAGTCTTGGACTGACAGCAGTACTGATTGTTTCTGTCTGCGGCTGCAGTAAAAACACAGATCCTGTAGAAGAAACAGTAAAAGAGACAGAGTCGGTAGACGCCGTAGAGGTGGCAGAGAGAGTGGTCAGCCGTTCAGCCGGAGGAGATGCAGAGAAAGAAGAGACTGTATATGTGAATGCGGATGCCAGCGGAAATGTAAAGAACATCACTGTCAGCAGCTGGCTGAAAAACAGTAATGGAGCCACTGAACTTACGGATGTTACAAAGCTTAAAAATATTGTGAATGTAAAAGGTGACGAGGATTTCACGCAGGATGAAAATACTTATATCTGGGCAGCCAACGGAAACGATATTTATTATCAGGGAGAAACCTCGGAGGCCCTGCCTGTGGATGTAAAGGTGAGCTATTATCTGGATGATAATAAGATCACTCCGGAAGAGCTGGCAGGAAAAAGCGGGAAAGTAAAGATCCGTTTTGACTATGAAAACCACAGTACGCAGAAAGCCATGATTGGTGGAGAAGAGACAGAATTATGTGTGCCATTCCTTGCGGCCAGCACGGTAATCCTGGATTCCGACAAATTTGTAAATGTGAAAGTGGAAAATGGAAAGATTATTTCAGATGGAAAGAATACGATCGTGGCAGGTGTGGCCATGCCAGGACTGTATGACAGTCTGGATCTTAGAAATCTGGAAGGATTTGAAGACGTTGATATTCCGGAATATGTGGAAGTGACTGCGGATGTGACAGAATTTGAACTTGCCATGACCGCCACGATCCTGATGCCGGATGTGTTTGGCGAGCTGAATACAGAAGATATGGACGGCTTGGATGACCTGAAAGATGATATTGAAGAACTGAATGACGCGACTTATGATCTGATCGACGGCTGCGAGGAACTGGACGATGGCGTTCAGGAGTTGAAGGACAATATGCCGGATCTGTGGGACGGAGCCGTGGAGCTGGACGACGGCGCACAGGAACTGGACGATGGAGCCAAAGAACTGGATGACGGAGCGCAGGATCTGATGGACGGCGCCGATAAGCTGAATGACGGAGCCAAAGATATTCGGGAAGGTGCTAAGGAACTGGATCAGGGTGCTGGAACCCTGCGGTCCGGAATCGGGCTTTTGAATGAGAAGATGCCACAGCTTACAGGCGGCGCGGATAAGCTGGCATCCGGGCTTCAGTCTCTTCAGAACCCCATGATGCTGGGACCGGATGGAAAAAGCGGTGATGCCGAACATCCCTATATCAAGACCAGTGTCGGACAGTTGAAAAATGGTGTGGATACGCTGGTAGCCGGAGTCGGCAGTATGGGAAATGAACTGGAACAGGCAATTATAGAGAACCAGAAGAAGATGCAGGCAGCAGAAGCAAATGTCGGCGTTATAAAAGAGAATCTGGAACAGGCGGTTCAGGAAGCAACAGTACTGCAGGCTCAGCTGACGGAACTGGCAAAACAGATGGGAATGATTTCCACTGAAAATAATACAGAAACAGAGAAAGCGGCAGAAGAAATATCATCCTCGCCGGAAAAGGATTCTACAGACAAGATGGAGAATGATGTTCCTACACAAACAGAGGACCTCGTAGCTGTATCAGAGAATTCCGGGGACCAGGAGTCAGGGCTGAAAGAAACCGCGGAAGCAGATATATCGAAAGAGAACGCAGACGAAGACCCGTCCGCAGGATCAGAAGCGACGATAGAAAAAACAACGACTGTTCCAGAAGAAGCCATGGAAGAAGAGTTGGGTGCTTCCTCAGAAACACTGATGGTAGAAGAATCGAGCACAACTTCGGAAGGATCTGAACCAGAATCCACAGAAGAGGGGGAACAAACAGACACAGAACTGTCAGAATTTGCAAAAGTTTATCTGGAGGGTCTGCGTAAATCTGAAGGGATGAATTATGTGAGCATGGTTCCAATGGCAGATCAGGGTAAGGAAACAGCCATTTCCGATCCAGGAGAAGTGATTGTCGGATACCAGAAAGTGGTTGCTCTTCAGACGGATCTGATATCGAAGCTGACCGAGATTACAACTCTTCAGAATCAACTTCGGGAAGCTGCAACAGACTATGCAGGACTCGTAGGAGCAGATACAGCTCTGCAACAGATCGCGGGCCAGTTCAGTGCCAGTGCAGATGCCAGTCAGCTTGCGCAGCTGACAGAAGGTATGGCGGCTCTGGAGGCTTCCATCGGACAGATCTACGATGGAATTGCTCTGATCAACAGCCAGATGGGAACTCTGACAACCGGCGCATCAGAACTGAAACTTGGAGTTGGCAGTCTGAAAGACGGTGCAGATGCGCTAAAAGGCGGTACGAAGAAGCTCTATCAGGGAGGAATTGATCTCAGAGAAGGAACCAAAGAACTGTATGAGGGAACCCAGGATCTGAAAGAAGGGACAGAAAAGTTGAAAGACGGAACCCTGGAACTGAAGGATGGGACCCAGGAGCTGAAAGACGGAGTCGTCGATCTGGTAGACGGTGTAGATGAACTGAAAGACGGTACGGAAGAACTTGTGGATGGTGTTCATGAGTACAACGATGACGGGATCCAGAAACTGTACGATACAGTAAACGTAGATCTTCAGAACCTGCTGGACCGCGTAGATGCGCTTGCTGACCTCTCAGAAGCTTATCAGAGCTTCTCCGGCAAGAGTGACGCAATGAAAGGCAGTGTGAAATTCATCATTGAGACGGAAGCCATCGAGCAAAATTAGGATTAAAATGGTCAGATAGTTGTATACCGGCTTCGGTTTTTGCGCTGACAGCGTGAAAACCGAAGCTTTTTTTGGTTGAATTATACAAAAAAATCAGCATATAACTGGTTAATACTAACAAAAAATTTCGAATAACTAAAAAATGACTTACAAAATTTTTGAAAATTTGTTATAATACATATATATTTAGGGGAAATGTCTGAAAAATCAAGAGCTGACGGGTGAGTAGACACAGAAAACCAGCATGTTCACAGATACATGCAGGTTTTTTTTCACGGCAACTAGCGAAGACCTGTAATGTAAGGATTGGAGCGGAACTCTGAATCAGCGGAGGTTCGCACAGTACCCGGATTGATTTCCAGATGCGGATGCAGATGGAAATGAATCCAGAGACAGGGTAGTGTAAGAACCGGAGCGGAACTCTTATAGAAGGAGAAAAATATGTTTGAAAAGGGTGAATATATTATCTACGGGCGTAGTGGAATATGTAAGATTGAGGATATCACTCATCTGAATATTTCCGGAGCCGATCAGAAGAGACTGTACTATGTGCTGGCGCCATTGAACATCAAGGGGAATCGGGTATATTTTCCAGTGGATAAGAAGGATGCCAATGCGAGGAAGGTGATCACGGAGCAGGAGGCACTGGCACTGCTGGATGAGATTCCGGAGATTGGGGAGATCGAAGTATCCAATGAGAAGTTCCGGGAGGATAGCTATAAGCGCGCGCTGAATTCCTGCGATTATCGCCAGTGGGTATCCATTATCAAGACACTGCACCGGCGGAATCGGATGAGGCTTTCTCAGGGCAAGAAGATAGGTGCGACCGATGAACGCTATTTGAAGATGGCAGAAGATGCGCTTTACAGTGAGCTTGCGTTTGTCATGGGGAAGAATAAAGCAGAGATGGGACCATTTATCATCAGTTATATCAAGGAAAAGGATACGGTTGAGACGCTGGCTTAAGACAGATAATGGAGCGATGATGCGACAAAAGCGTCACAGATCGCTCCATTTTTACGTTTTTAAACGTGAAAATTTTTATGAGGTAGGGATGATCAGGGATTTCTCTCATCAAAACAGTACATACTGAAAAATGTTGTAATGCCGGGAGCGCATTCATAATCCATATGGCAGATATCCGTCATCTCTTTTACAAAGATACAGTAAGCGGACATACAGGAACACTGCATCTTTGGGAAACGGCAGGGTTCCCCTGTGGTGATGGCGCAGGGATCGCACAAGCTGCAGCCGCTGACTCCGATCATCAGTCCGGGTTCATCTACACGGTCAATCAGCTGGCGGGTCAGTTTATTGTGTTCATTTTTTGCCGGTTTGATCTGTGCACTATCCAGCGGATCTTCAATGTCCCACATGGTCTGCATGACCAGTGCCTGTCGCCAGCGGAGCACCTTTTCTTTCATTTCCTCTACCGTTCCGCAGGCGGGCGGGCAGGCATAGTTGACTCCGTATTTTCCACACTGATTTTCTTCACAGAGCGTGCGGAATGCCGGGACAAACACCAGTTCATCCGTGTTGATGACCGCCGCATCGGCAAATCCAAGTTCCAGTGCAAGATCAATTAATTGTTTCCCATCCATAAGCAGTTTCTCCTGTCCTTTCTTTTCCTCTTGCTGTATAATCTCTGCAATATGTTGCAACTCTCTGTCTTTCGGATATTTATGATTCCATGAGTCAGTCCGACAGTGCGGTAACGATTCGTCCAAATTTCATATAATTCGATGCCTTGACCAGGATGGAGTCTCCATCCTGCAGAACCTGTTCCTTTGCTTCCAGAAATGCATCGATTGTCTCATAGTGCAGGCAGAGCGCCTGTGATCCCTGTGCTGCGTCATGGATGGCTCTGCTGAGTGTCCCGATGGTGATGACAAGATCTGTATGGAGGTTCCGGATATGTTCTCCCACGGATGCATGCAGTTCTTCCGAACGCTCTCCCAGCTCTCCCATATCGCCGAGTATCGCCACTTTTCTGGTTAGCGCATATTCCAGCACATCCAGCATGGCACACATGGATACCGGATTGGAATTATAACAGTCATCTACCAGTGTGTAATGGCTGGTATGCAGAATATTGCTGCGACCGTTCAGCGGCTTCAGCTCTTCAATTCCATCCTTAATCTGTTCCATGGTAAGCCCCAGAGAAAGTCCCACACAGACACCGGCACAAGCATTATAGACCATATGTGTGCCAGGAAGCGGGATCGTGACATCCATCATCTGTTCTTCGACATGTATCCGGCAGCGGACTCCGTCAAGCCCCAGATTCTCCACCTGATCAGCCCATACCTGACTGGAAGAGTCCAGTCCAAACATGACTGCCCGGTCTTTCAAAGTAATCAGCTTGTCATCATCCCCGTTGATAAATACAGCGGCATTCTCAGCAGCATAGTCAAACATCTCTGTCTTGGCTTTTAAGATACCGTCCCGGCTTCCCAGATATTCCAGATGTGCCACGCCGATATTGGTAAAGACACAATGAGTTGGTCGCGCCATTTTACTTAAGCGGTGCATTTCTCCGAAATGATTCATGCCCATTTCCAGAACAGCAGCCTCATGGTTTTCCCTGATCATGAAAATAGTCAGCGGAACGCCGATCTCGTTGTTAAAATTTCCAGGTGTTTTGAGAATCTGATACTTCTGCGCCAGAACAGAGGCGATCATCTCCTTGGTGCTGGTCTTGCCCACGCTTCCGGTGATGCCAACGACCGGGATGTGAAGGGTCTTTCGATAAGCCTCTGCCGCATCCTTCAGCGCCTGCAGGGTATCCTCTACCAGAAGATACGGACCTGCCGGTTTGGAAAGCTTCTGCTGGCTTACAGCACAGAGAGCCCCTTTTTCATATACGTCCGGTATATAGCGATGACCGTCTGTTTTTTCCCCCACAGTCGCCACGAACAGATAGTCCTTTTCGACCAGGCGGCTGTCTACGGTGACACCCTGTATTGTTTGATCCAGCAGTTCGGATGGCCCATGCCAGATTCCATGACATGCTTCCATAAACTGCCTGATTGTAAACTTCTTCATAAGATACTGCCTCCTGTCTTTTCGTTCATGAGTATATACTAATGAACGCAATTAACTGCCGCTGATACTCGTGGATTATTGGCGTTCATTAGTCCATACATTTCAGTTTTGGCAAATATTTACGTTATCGAGTATAAATTGCCGATACACAGCCATGGGGAGAGGGATGCCAGCCGGCGGACCTTTTCTCCTTTCGAGCCCGGAGTCCGCCGGCTGGCATCCCTCTCCCCGAGGCGTTGTCCGGCAGCAATCAATATTTTTTTAAAGACACGTTCAAGATCCATTCACACAGGTCAGCATAAGACATCCCAAGCGCCGCCGCTTCCTGCGGCATCAGGCTGGTAGGAGTCATTCCGGGCAGGGTGTTCACCTCCAGAGCGTAATCCTCTCCTGACCGCTCATCCAGCATGAAATCCACCCGTGCATACCCTTCGATCCCCACAACAGCACAGGCATCCTCCGCATGCTTCTGCATCCGCGCCGTCACATTCAAGGGCAGGTCTGCCGGACAGGTCTCAACAGTACTGCCTGCCTGATACTTGTTTTTATAATCGTAGAAACCGCTGATCGGCGCAATCTCAATGATCGGAAGCGCTTTTCCCTCCACGACAGCGATGGAAAATTCCCTTCCGCAGATGCAGCGTTCGATCAAAACCTCGTCTTCATAAGAAAATGCCTTTTGCAAAGCCTGCTCAAGGCCGGACGCATCTTCCACCCGGTATACGCCTACAGAAGAACCGCCGCAGCAGGTCTTGACCATACACGGAAAACCAATGCTCTCCGGAAATTCATACGGCTCTCCCTTTTTCACCATAATGGAAGGAGGAGTCGGGATTCCAAAACCCCGGAACATCTGCTTTGTAATATTCTTATCCATACAAAGGGCACTGCTGGTATGTCCGGTTCCGGTGTAGCGGATGCCCATCAGGTCAAACAGCGCCTGAATCCGTCCGTCTTCTCCGTTGGTGCCGTGGAGCGCAAGGAATACCACATCGCACAAACTGCACAGTTCCAGCACATTAGGTCCCAGCAGGCTTCGAAAGCCCGGGCGCTGTGCCTTTACCTGTTCCAGATCCGGTGCTTTTTCTGCAACGCTCTGGACAGAAGCTGCCCAGTCAATATCCTGGTCGAACAGCTCTTCCGGTGTTCCCTGGATATCCGGAAGTCCGAGGAATACATCCAGAAGGATCACCTGATGCCCTTTTTCCTTTAGTGCCTGATAGATGCCTGCGCCGCTGCTTAAGGATACGTCCCGTTCCGTACTGATGCCGCCTGCAAGTACAACAATCTTCATAGATTCCTCCAATTACTGTTTATATGTTCTGATGCTGATCCAGCATATGCTGGATCTTCTTCTGTGTGTAGGCTCCGAGAAATTTCTGCTCTTCCTTCGTCAGTTCCTTCGGATAGATCGGGGCGCCATACTCCACGATCACCCTGCATGGGCGAACCTTTGGAATATGATTTTCGAAGATCTCCGCAGAGCCTGAGATCGCCATGGGAATGATGGGGCATCCTGTCCTGGAAGCGATCTTCATGCTGCCCTCCTTAAAGGGCTGCATCTTACCGTCTCTACTCCTGGTACCTTCCGGGAAGATGCAGACGGAGATGCCTTTTTTAACATAGTCGATGCCGGTCAGGATCGTCTGCAGGCCGGCCCGGATATCCGTGCGGTCCAGGAACAGGCAGTAGAGACGTTTCATCCAGTCTCTGAGGAGCGGATAACGAAGCATCTCTGATTTTGCCACATATCCGGTAAGTCCCGGACACTGGGAGTAGGTCATTAGAATATCAAAATAACTGTTGTGGTTGCCGATGTAAAGAACCGCCTGGTCCTTTGGAACATTCTCCCGTCCAATGTAAGTGATATCGGTTCCGGATACCCACAGAATCAGCTTAAAAGCTGCCTGCACCATGCGCAGGCAGCTGATATCGCGAAGATAAGGGTTCCATCGTCCGATGAGCCATTCGATCAGCAGCACCGGGATTCCGAGGATCAGATAAAGCAGGAGGATCAGCACAACCAGTGTAAAACGTATCATATTACAGATCCTTCTTTCTAAAGGTATATCATCCGAATCTTCCATAAAGTTCGGTCATTTGTTTTAATCCTTTTGCCATTCCCTCATCCAGCAGTCCTGCACGGAAACGGAAGGACCAGTTGCCGGTCGGGCTTCCGGGTACGTTCATCCGTGCTTCCGAACCGAGTTTTAAGAGATCCTGGACTGGGAAGATGGCATACTGCGCGATGGTTCCGAGACAGGTCCGGATGAAGTCCCAGCTCACACTGCTGGCATCCGTGTTCATATAGCGGCGGACTTTGTCACGGTTTTTCTCACTGGTGTTCTCATACCAGCCGCGGCTCGTGTCATTGTCATGAGTTCCCGTGTAGCAGATGCAGTTGCGGGTATCCAGCTGATGAGGAAGGAAGGTGCTTTCGCCTCCTTCAAAACCGAACTGAAGAATCTTCATACCTGGGAACCCGAACATATCCCGCAGGCGTTCTACTTCCGGAGTGATGATCCCAAGATCCTCTGCGAAGATAGGAAGCTCCCCGTCCAGAGCTTCGCGGATCACAAGGAACAGATCCTCCTCCGGTCCTTTTTTCCACTTGCCATTCAGGGCGGTTTCCTCACCGTAGGGAACTGCCCAGTATGCTTCGAAGCCGCGGAAATGGTCGATACGTACATAATCTACCTGATCCAGCTGGTTGCGGATGCGCTCTACCCACCAGCGGTAGCCGTCTGCCTTGTGTGCTTTCCAGTCATAGAGCGGGTTTCCCCAGAGCTGTCCGGTGGCGCTGAAATAATCAGGCGGCACACCAGCCACTTCCAGCGGATATCCTTTGGAATCCAGGCAGAACATCTTCTTGTTTGCCCATACATCGGCACTGTCCCAGCAGGGGAAGATCGGGATATCACCGATGATGGCAATGCCTTTTTTGTTGGCGTATTTCTTCAGGTCATACCACTGGTCATAGAACAGGAACTGGACGAACTGATAGTACTCTACCTCCTTTTCCAGGAGAACGCACCATTTTTCCCGTTCCTTGTCATCCGGGTCTCTCAGGCTGTCGTTCCATTCATACCAGGGAAGTCCGTTGTGAAAATCCTTTCCGGCCATAAACAGACAGTAATCTGTCAGCCAGAACTGATTGCTGGCACAGAAGGCGTCGTATTCCTCCAGGAGATTTTTGTCTGCCGTGTGACGGAAGTTTGCATAGGCTTTTTTCAATAATCCGGTTTTGTAGGCAAGGACCTTTTCATACTCCACATGGTCCGGGTCAAATGCCGGGATGTCTGACAGGTCCTCTGCCTCCAGAAGCTTTTCCTTCTTCAAAAGATCGGGGCTGATGAGGAGCGGCTGTCCGGCAAAGACGGAGAAACTCTGATAGGGAGAGTCTCCGATCGTGGTTGGTCCCAGCGGCAGCACCTGCCACAGATGCTGTCCGGCGCTGACCAGAAAGTCAATAAAGTCATAGGCGCCCTGCCCCATGTCACCGATGCCGTAAGGTGACGGGAACGAAGTGGGATGGGCAAGGACACCGCTGTAACGGTGGTTGGTCTTGTCTTCTTCTGCGATTTTAAAATGCACGGGGTAATCCTCCTGATCCTGTGATAAGCGAGTGGCCAGATACCGGTCTCTCTTTTTAATATATTATAAAGGATAGGCCGGCAGAATACAAGGAATAAGACTGGTCTGAAACGGGATTTTTCCACATAAGTATAGAATAAACCGACAGGAGAAGATGCATGCATGAAAAAATGGTGTCTCGTGATGCTGGCCATATGCATACTGACAGGCTGCGGCGTACAGACGCAGGATGAAGAACGGCTTTCGGATCTGGAATTTACCGTTCTGGCTCCGGAGAATATTCCGGAGGAACTGAGGAATGTGCTGGAAGAGAAAAAAGCCTCTCCTTTTAAAGTGACTTATGAAGATGAAGGATATCTGTACATCTGTATCGGATATGGAGAACAGCAGACCAGCGGTTACAGTATCATTGTGGAGGATCTGTATCTGACCAGCAACGCGGTCTGCGTGGATACGGAGCTCCTGGGCCCCGGGAAAGGAGAAGAGACGGCAGAAGCAACGACCTGTCCGTACATGGTACTGAAGCTGCAGGATATGGATAAACCGGTGATTTTCAAATAAACGGCATTAAACTAAGAAAGGATTGAAGCTATGGAATTAGAACGCAGATATGTCACACTGAACCGCAGAAGAGGAAAGGCAGTCAGTCAGATCACACTGGAAGAAGACCTGAATGTACCGGATCAGAAGCCGGATATCTTCCGGGTGATACACCGGCAGGGTGAATTCCGTCCGGATGAAGTCAAGGGAGAGAATGGGAAGATAAAGGTGCGGGGGATCTTCCTGTACCGGATTCTGTATCTGGCGGAGGGGCCGGTGCGGATGCCGGAACTTCTGGAAGGAAGCATCCCGGTGGATGAGACTGTATTTTTAAATGAACTGGAGGAAGGCGACCTTTTGGATTTTCACTGGGATCTGGAAGACCTGCATGTCTCCGCGATCCACTCAAGAAAAGCAAACGTTAAATGTGTGCTCGCCCTGACGGCAGAAGCCATGAAGGAACAGCCAGTCCCGCTGGTCAGCAGCCAGCCGGAAGAAGAGGACCTGTATGTGAGGACCTGTTCGGTACGCCTGCAGCAGGAGGTGATACATAAAAAGGATACCCTGCGCATCAAGGAAGAGCTGAACCTTCCGCCCGGACGGCCGAACATCCGACGCCTCATCTGGAAGGAGATGCGTCTGCAGGGCACGGAAGTACGTCAAGATGAGGGGCGGCTTCTGGTCAAAGGGGAACTCCTGGTCTTTTTCCTCTACGAATGCGAGGATGAACCAGGCAGGCTGCAGTGGATGGAACAGGGAATCCCGTTTCATCAGGAAGTGGAATGCGAGGCGTGCCATACGGATCTGACCGGAAAGGCGGAGGTTACGCTTCTGCGTGGAGAGATGGAACTACAGGCGGATTATGACGGAGAACCCAGAATGGTGCGGATCGATGCCGTTCTGGATCTGCTTCTGCGGTATTTTGAGGATTCCTCATCGGATGTACTTTGTGACGCGTACAGCCTTGCCCGGGAAATCCTGCCGAAGAAGCAGCAGTATGGATGGGATTTCGTGCACAGCGTGTCGGATTCTAGGGCGAGGGTAGGCGGACGCCTGAAGCTGAAGGATACAGACCCAAAAGTTCTTCAGATCTTAAGCGCCGGTGCCCAGGTTCATCTGGATCATACAGAACAGAACGAACAGGGAGTGCTTGCCCAGGGAACGGTAGAGCTATGGGTATTATATGCTGCTTCTGACGATTCCCAGCCCCTTGCCTGTGCCACGCAGTCATTCCCCTTTGAGCATACGGCGGAATGGCAGGATAATGGGGAAAAATGCGACTGGCAGGTATTTCTCTGCCTGGACCAGCTGAACGTATCCATGCTGGATGCCCAGGAAATGGAGATGAAAGCCATTCTGCAGATGCAAATCCTGTTTTGCCAGCCGGTCAGCCTTGAACTGGTAGAAGACCTGGATGAAGAACCCCTTGACACCGAACGCCTTCGCCGGATGCCCGGCATGAGCATCCATATCGTCCAGCCCGGTGAAAGCCTGTGGGATATCGCGAGGACACATGCGACCTCTTGCGATGTGGTGATGGAGCTGAATGAACTCAAGGAAGAGAACCTGAAAGCAGGACAGAAGCTTCTGATCGTGAAGGAAGCCGCGAGATAACAGGCCAGCGGGTTTTGACAATCTGCCCGCTACCTGTTACACTGTTTTATGATCAAGGAAAAGGGAAAGGATTTATTCAAAAGATGGATAAGATACAGTTAAAGGCGCTTGCCAAGATCAATCTGGGTCTGGATGTGCTGCGACGGCGGGAAGACGGCTATCACGAAGTAAAGATGATCATGCAGACCATCAGCCTTGGCGATGAACTTGAACTTCGGAAGGAGAGGCAGCCGGGCATCCAGGTGATGACCAATCTGCACTATCTTCCGACCAATGAGAACAATCTGGTCTATCAGGCGGCACAGCTTCTGATGAAGGAATTCCACATTGAAAACGGGATCTCGATCCGGCTTGAGAAGCGGATCCCGGTGGCTGCCGGTATGGCAGGAGGGAGCTCGGATGCGGCGGCTGTACTGTGGGGTATGAACCAGATGTACGGACTGGGACTTTCCAGAAAGGATCTGATGGAACGGGGTGTGAGGCTGGGAGCGGATGTGCCTTACTGTGTGCTCCGCGGGACTGCGCTGGCGGAAGGAATCGGAGAACGGCTGAAGACACTGCCGCCCATGCCCAGATGTTATATCCTGCTGGCAAAACCGGGGATCAGTGTATCCACCCGTTTTGTGTATGAGAACATTCATGCCAACGATCTGCAGCCGGAGCAGCATCCGGATGTAGATGCGATGATCGGAGCCTTGAAGGAGAAAGACCTGAAGCTCCTCGTCTCCCGCATGGGAAATGTGCTGGAGCTTGTGACGATTCCTGCTCATCCGGTCATTGAAGAGACCAAAAAATGCATGGTGGAAGCAGGAGCGCTGAGAGCCATGATGAGTGGAAGCGGTCCTACCGTCTTTGGTGTGTTCGAAGACCAGGCAAAAGCCAGAAAGGCATATCATGCCATGAGAGCGAGCCGGCTTGCGAAACAGGTATATCTGACGGTACCGTATAATGTGCGCCGGTAGCAAGTATAAAACTGGAAAACAGAGACATAATAAGCCTGAGATGGGGCTGTCGCAGAATGCGGCGTCCGAAAAGAGCTTTTATTTTAGGGAAAGCTCTTTTTGGCACCATATTCTGCGGCAGCCTTTTTGTATGAGGAGGCAGGCATATGGGTGAGATCTCTCCGGCTCTTGCACAGAACAAAAGGTGGGTGGAGGACCGGTTTGAAAAATGTGATGATATCCTGAACCGGCAGGTGTTTCTGGAGGACGGGAAAAAAGAAGGACTGTTAGTCTATGTGGAGGTTGCAGTCAGTAACCTGATGTTGGAGGAGCATGTGATCGGGCTGTCCGATGTACAGCCTCTTAAGACCTATGCGGAAGCAGAAGCTGCTCTTCTGGCAGGAAATGGAATTCTGTTCCTGGAGGGGGATGACCGCGTCTATAAGATATCTAGCAAAGGGTATCCGGGACTGGGAGTATCCAAGGCAGAGAGCGAAAAGGTCATGCGCGGTTCCAAAGAAGGTTTTACGGAGAGCGAGAAGGTGAATGTGGCGCTGATCCGAAAAAGACTCCGGGATCCCAGGATGAAAGTGGAGGAGCAGCAGATCGGAACCCGTTCCCATACGATGACCGCGCTGGTCTATATGGAGGACCTGATCTATCCGGAGCTTCTGGATACCATCCGGGAACGGATGGAGGACTTTGAGATTGACGGAATTCTGGACAGCGGGATGCTGGAACAACTGACAGAGAAGCACTGGCTGTCCCCTTTTCCCCAGTTTCAGTCTACCGAGCGCCCGGATCGGGCGGCATCGGCAGTACTGGAAGGGCGGATCGTGCTGGTCACGGACCATTCTCCCACGGTACTCATCTTTCCTTCGGATTATAACAGTTTTTTTCAGACCAGTGACGACTGGTACAACCGTTTTGAAATCGCTACTTTTGCCAGGATGCTGCGCTTTTTCGCTGCCATCCTCGCCATGAGCTTTCCGGCGCTCTATGTGGCAGTGACGACCTGGCATACGAGCCTGCTTCCGACGAACCTGGTACTGTCCATGGCGGATGCAAGACAGGGGGTGCCCTTTCCGTCGGTGGGAGAGGTGCTCCTGATGGAGATCTCTTTTGAGCTGATCCGGGAAGCGGGTATCCGTCTGCCCGGTCCCATTGGAAATACCATCGGTATCGTAGGAGGTCTGATCATCGGGCAGTCTGCCGTATCTGCCAATGTAGTCAGCCCGATCGTGGTGATCGTGGTGGCGTTCACGGCACTGTGCTCCTTTGCGATCCCCAACGAAGAGTTTGCTTCGGCATTCCGCCTGCTGAAATACGGATGCATCTTTATGGGAGCGTGGCTGGGACTCTATGGGGTCCTGCTCTCATATCTGTGGGTGCTGATCCATCTGTCGCATCTGAACAGCTTCGGCATTCCTTATCTGATGCCGTATGTGGCGGCAGACCTGAATGGCTATGAGGACAAGAGGGACTCCCTGGTTCGCTACCCGTTCCGTATGATGAAACAGCGTCCTATCTTTGCAAGACGGGATGCAAGAGTGAAACTTAGAAAGAAGGGCTGATATGTTTTCTGGAAATCATAAAATATCCTCAAGGCAGCTTTACCGAAATTATGCGACGGCTTTCATCAGCCTTGGCGCGCTTCTGCCCCCGCTGGCCATGAACCGGGAGCATGCAGGAAGCCTGCTGCTCACGATTCTGTTCTCCGGGCTGGCGCTTGCCGGAACCACTATGATCCGGCGTCCGGTCAGCAGTGTAGCAAAGTGGGTCTGCTATGCGCAGTACTGGGTGATTGGGACTATGCTGGTCCGTCTGACAGGGATTCTGATCCAGACGTTTCTCCTAACAGATACCAGCCTGTGGATCATCATGGGATGGTTCTGCCTGTTCTGCTATTACAATCTGTATAAAGGACTGGAATGCCGGTTTCGTGTCAGTGAAGTGCTGTTTCCATTTTTCCTGTTTCTGTTGCTGCTGTTGACAGTCCTGATGTATGGAGAGGTGGAAGGAAGGCGGCTGCTGGAGCTTCGGCTGACGTTTGGAAAGGAGAACTGGATCCTGGGATACGAACTGTTCTGCTGGCTCAGCGCCGTGCAGAGCCTGTGGCATCTTCGGGGGCAGACCAAAGGAAAAACCTCTTTTTCAAAGACAGTTCTTGCCGTCTGGCTGACCGGAGCGGCAGCGGTAGCAGGCTTTGGGCTCTTTTCTTACAGTATCTATGGAAACGCAGGGCATACAGGACTTGTTTATCCGATTGCGTCAGCCATGACTCTGGCGCATTTTCCGGGAAATGTCATCGGGAGACTGGATGCGTTGTTCATTTTTGCCTGGATCATCGGCCTGTTTCTGCTGTGCAGCAGTCTGTTCGCCCCACTTGTGGACGGAGAACCGGATGCGCGGAGTAAATGGCTGCTCTTCGGACTGGTGGCGCTGGCTTTTGGGGCGGCGTGTATGCCCCGGTGTATGGAGTGGGGACGGATGCTCCTGTATGGTATCCTGACACCGATACAACTGCTGATCTTGTTATGGCATGGCGTGAATCGGACAGGAAAAAAGAAGGCTGTGGCGGCTGCAAGCCTGTTCCTTATGTTCTGCCTGAATGGCTGCAGTTCTCAGGAACTGGAACAGCAGAGCCTGGTCACTGCGATTGGAGTGGATGCGGGAGAAAACGGGGATTTTCATCTGACGTTTGGTTTTGGGACGGCAGACGAGGAAGGGGAGGAGCCGTTTGAGACAGACAGCTTCTCCATACAGGAAGCGAAAGAGATCTACTGGGAATATTTTCAGAAGAATATGGACTTTAACCATCTGAAAAATTTTTATTTTTCCGGTGAGGTTCTGGAGCAGGCGGAATTTACCGGGCTGTTGGAGGAGATTCAGGTGAATGGGGCTTATTCCCGGGGGACGCTGGTATA
>CAMWMT010000003.1 GCA_947175375.1 uncultured Clostridiaceae bacterium
TAGCAGTAAGGAGGGTAATAAATAATAAAGGCAAAAAAACACCAGGAATAGATGGAGTTGTCTGGACAACTGACGAGGATAAAATCTGCGCAGTCTACAATCTCAATACATGCACATACAAAGCAAAACCTTTAAAGAGAGTTTATATCGAAAAGTATGGGAAAAAGGAGAAACGTCCGCTGGGAATACCGACCATGTCGGACAGGGCAATGCAGGGATTGCAGCTTTTAGCTCTTGCTCCAATAGCAGAAACAACAGCAGACAGGGTCTCCTTTGGGTTTCGGCAGGAAAGATGCGCACAGGATGCCATGGAATATACGTTTAAACTTTTATCAAGGAGAACGTCTCCGGAGTGGATTCTGGAGGGGGATATCAAAGGTTGTTTTGACAACATCAGCCATGAATGGATGATGGAAAATATTCCGACTGATAAAAGAATAATGAGACAATTCCTAAAGTGCGGATATATAGACAGCAGAAATCTCTTTCCTACAACGAAGGGAAGCCCACAGGGAGGGCTGATTAGTCCAACTTATGCAAATCTGACGCTGGATGGTCTGGAATCTCTGTTACTTGAAAGATATAGTACAAGTAGTACTGGGCATTATAATCCTAATTATAATAAACACAAAGTTCATCTCTGCCGTTACGCTGATGATTTCATTGTGACTGCAAACAGCAGAGAAATTCTTGTGGAGATTAAGGAACTGATTAAAGAGTTTATGGATAAAAGGGGGCTGAATCTGTCAGAAGAGAAAACCGTTATCACGAACATAAAAGACGGTTTTGATTTTCTGGGATGGAACTTCAGAAAATTTAAAGGGAAGCTTTTGATTCAGCCATCTGCCAAATCGAAGAAGAAAATCACAGAGAAACTCAGTCAGACGGTAAAATATTACCGGGAAGCAAAACAGGAGCTCTTAATTGTGAAACTCAACCAGATAACAAAAGGCTGGGCTGAATACCACCATTGTGTCTGTGCCAAACGCACATTCTCACTCATAGATCACAGACTGTGGGAAATGCTGTGGAAATGGGCAAAGAGAAGGCACCCAAGGAAAAATAATAAATGGGTGAAAGACAGGTATTGGCACGCAAAATGCGGAAGACAGTGGTCATTCAGAACAGATCATATAATTCTGTACCAGATGATGGATATGCCAATAGTCAGAATCAAATCACTGGACTTAAAGAAAAATCCATTTCTTGACAGTGATTACTTTTTAAAAAGAAAGGAAGAACATAGAATGAGCCGACAACAAGCATACCAGAAAAGTACCGCTGCGCGTAGTGGATACTATGCGTTATAGATGCGTGAGCGGAATGCGGTGAAAGTCGCACGTTCCGTTCTTAGGGGAGGGATGGCCAGTAATGTCCATCTCTTACCCGACTTTTTGCACCAAAATACAGAAGGAAAATTATATATGGCGAGTTGAAACGGGATATAGCAAATATCCTGAGTATGTTATGCAAGCGCAAAGAAGTGCACATTGTCGAAGCGGAAATCTGTCCGGATCATGTGCATATGCTGGTTGAAATTCCGCCAAAGATGAGTGTGTCAGATTTTGTCGGGTATCTGAAGGGAAAAAGTACGCTGATGATATTTGAAAGGCATGCAAACCTTAAATATAAATATGTCAACCGACATTTCTGGTGCAGAGGATACTATGTGGATACGGTAGGAAAAAATGCAAAAAAGATAGAAGAGTATATTCGAAATCAACTGAAAGAAGATCTGGAATATGATCAGATGTCATTGAAGGAGTATATTGACCCGTTTACGGGTGAGCCGGTAAACAAAAGCAGGAAGAAGTAAGCCGAAGGGGCTTGGCAGGTAACTGATGTTGCGGCTGGCGAACCTTTCGATGAGTCTTTAGACTCCAGTGCCGGGGATGAGCCCTTATAGGGCGGAAAACAAACCACCGGCTGAGCCGGTGGTACTGATTTGTGTCTGAAAAACTTATTCATATGGTCATGACTCGCATGAATGGAAAAGAACTATAAAATACAACTTTGTTTAATAATATATACAACTAAAGAAAATGTATGAAAAAACATGTATGTTGTAGGACGAAAAGTAGAAAAACTGATTGACAAAGTACTATATAAGATGTATATTGTTACTAAAGAGCGAACAGACAAACAAAAATTATTCGTGAAAATGACAATTGCCCTCAACTGGTTTGGTGGTTACGTCAGAAAAATCACAGCACATGTTCTTCGTACAAGATTGTTCCAACAGGAACAAATTGTAAATACAACTTTTCAAACAAAAATTCAATGTTGGGAGGAAAACAAACATGAAAAGAAAAGTTTTAAGCACGATCCTTGCAATCTCCATGGTAGCTACGATGGTAGTTGGCTGTGGTGGCGGCTCCACACAGACCGAAGCGCCTGCAGCAGAGGCACCTGCAGATGATGCAGCAGAGGCATCAGGCGATTCCGCACAGGCAGAGGCTCCGGCACCGGTAGCAGCAGATCAGGAAGGTGGCAAGATCGGCGTTGCAATGCCTACTCAGTCTTCCGAGAGATGGATCAAGGATGGCGGTAACATGAAGGAGAAGCTGGAGGCACTTGGCTATGAAGTAGACCTTCAGTACGCAGAGGATGATGTGCAGATGCAGGTTTCTCAGATTGAGAATATGATCGCATCTGGCGCTCAGTGTCTGGTTATTGCATCTATTGATTCCGGTGCTTTGGTAAATGTAGAGGCGCAGGCAAAAGAAGCAGGTATCCCGATCATCGCTTATGACCGTCTTCTGATGGATACTGATGCAGTTTCTTACTATGCATCTTTCGACAATGAGGGTGTTGGTACCGCGATCGGCGAGTACATCAAGACCGCTAAGGATCTGGATGCTGCACAGGCAGCAGGCGAGAGCTATACCATCGAGTTCTTCATGGGATCTCCGGATGACAACAACGCAGTTCTGCTTCACAGAGGTGTGATGGGCGTTCTTCAGCCGTATCTGGATGACGGTACTCTGGTATGCAAGACCGGAAGAACATCTTTCCAGGATACCTGTATCTTAAGATGGTCCCAGGAGACTGCTCAGCAGTGGTGTGAGAACTACCTGACCGGTTTCTATGCAGATGAGGATCTGGACATTGCATGTACCGCATTTGACGGCTTTGCATACGGTGTAAAAGCTGCTCTTCAGGGCGCTGGCTATACCGCTGATAACTGGCCGGTAGTTACCGGACAGGATGCAGAACTGATGGCTTGCAAGAACATTCTTGACGGAACTCAGACCGCTACGATCTTCAAAGATACCAGCCTTCTGGCAGACAAGTGCGTAACTATGGTTGAAGCAGTTATGAAGGGTGCTGAGCCGGAGATCAACGATACGACGACTTATGACAACAACGTAGTAGTTGTTCCGTCCTATCTGTGTACACCGGTCGCAGTTGACAAAGACAACCTTCAGGCAGTCGTTGTTGACGAGGCAAATTATTATACAGCAGAAGAGTTAGGACTGTAATTACAGCCTGATGAGGCGGCGGCATGGGCCGCCGCCTTTTTACAGGGGTTTATCCTGTGGCAGAGGCCGAAAACATATAAGATACGGCATTTTGTCTGTGGAAATATAAAGAAAAGGAGCAAGAGGTATGTCAGATTATATCTTGGAGATGAACCACATAACCAAGGAATTCTCAGGCGTAAAGGCACTGGATGATGTGAATCTGAAGGTGAAAAAAGGCGAGGTTCATGCGTTATGCGGGGAGAACGGGGCCGGGAAATCCACACTGATGAACGTGCTCTCGGGTGTGTACCCTTACGGGACCTATTCCGGGGATATCGTCTATAAAGGTGAGATCGGGAAATTCCACAAGATCAAGGACAGTGAGGCGAAGGGAATCGTTATCATCCATCAGGAGCTGGCGCTCAGCCCATATATGTCTGTTGCAGAGAATGTATTCCTCGGGAACGAGCAATGTTCCGGCAAGGGAGTCATTGACTGGACGAAGACCAGGGCAAAGGCTGCGGAGATGCTGGCAAAAGTAGGACTGGAGGACGAGGATGTCAATGTGCCGGTCAATTCTCTGGGTGTTGGAAAACAGCAGCTGATTGAGATCGCCAAAGCCATGGCGAAGGATGTGGAGCTTCTGATCCTTGACGAGCCGACGGCAGCTCTGAATGATGAGGAGTCAGCAAAGCTTCTGGAGATTATGCTGGAACTGAAGAAGCATGGCGTGACCATGATCATCATCTCCCACAAGCTGAATGAGATCAGTTACGTTGCAGATGCCATTACTGTCATCCGTGACGGACACACCATTGAGACTCTGACCAAGGGTGTGGACGATTTCTCAGAAGATCGTATCATCAAAGGAATGGTAGGACGTGAGATGACGAACCGCTATCCGGTTCGCGAGGGAGTGACCATAGGGGATACCATATTTGAGGTACAGAACTGGAATGTATACCATCCGGAAGATCCGAACCGGCAGGTATTAAAAGATGTGAACATCAAGGTGAAGGCTGGTGAGGTGGTAGGCCTCGCAGGACTGATGGGGGCAGGACGTACCGAGTTTGCCATGAGCGTATTTGGAAAGTCCTATGGGCAGAAGATAAGCGGAACAGTGAAGATAAACGGCAAAGAAGTAGATCTGAAAGATGTGCGGACGGCCATTGACAATAAACTGGCTTATGTGTCTGAGGACCGTAAAGGCAACGGACTGGTTCTCATCGACGACATCAAGAGGAACATGACCATGGCTGCCCTTCGCAATTTCTTCTCGAAAAACGGTGTGGTAGATGCCAACGAAGAGATCGTGAAGGCAGAAGAATATAAAAAACTGATCAACGTAAAAGCGAATTCCATTGACCAGACGGTAGGTTCTTTGTCCGGTGGTAACCAGCAGAAGGTCGTTCTTGCAAAATGGATGCTGACCCAGCCGGATGTACTGATCCTTGATGAACCGACCCGTGGTATCGATGTCGGCGCGAAGTACGAAATCTACTGTGTCATCAACGATCTGGCAAAAGCAGGAAAAGCGGTCATCATCATCTCCTCCGAGATGCCGGAGATCATCGGTACCTGCGACAGGCTGTATGTGATCAATGAAGGCCATATCGCAGGTGAGCTGGCTAAGGAAGAGATGACCCAGGAGAAGATCATGGGCTGTATTATGGCTGATAACAGGAAAGGTGCGTAATCATGGAAAATAAAAAAGTTGTCAATATTGATATGAGACAGTACGGTATGGTACTGGCGCTTATAGCGGTTTATGTTATTTTTGCAATCCTGACCGGCGGCAAGAACCTGTCTCCGGCGAACATTAACAATCTGATCATGCAGAACGGCTACATCGTGATCCTTGCTGTTGGTATGCTTTTGTGCGTACTGACTGGTAACGTTGACCTGGGTGTCGGTTCTGTCGTTGCTACTTGCGGTGCTGTCGTTGGTATTGGTATCGTGGACTATGGATGGAATATGTGGCTCGCGATCATCGCAGCACTGGTCGTAGGTCTGCTCTGCGGTATGTTTGCAGGCTTCTTTATTTCAAAACTGGGGATTCCGCCTTTCATCGTAACGCTGGCGACCATGCTCATGGGCCGCGGTCTTACCTACGTACTCCTGCAGGCACAGACAAAAGGACCTCTTCCGGCGGATTTCGTATACATAGGAGCGGGCTTCCTTCCGACGATTAAGATCGGTGGGGGAATCGACATGGTATGTCTCGTTGTTGCAGCAGTCATCTCTGTGCTGATCGTTCTTTCTGAAATGAAGAGCGTTGCTACAAAGAAAAAATATGGTTTTGCAACGAATCCTGCCTGGCAGCTCATCGTGAAGAATGGAATCATCATCGGTATCGTATGGTTCTTCTTCTACAAACTGGCATGCTACAGCGGTATCCCATTCGTGCTTGTGCTGATGGCTCTTCTGGTCGGTCTGTATCACTTCATCACCACCAAGACGGTTGCAGGACGTCAGGTATACGCGCTGGGCGGCAACGCAAAGGCTGCAAAACTGTCTGGTATCAATACAGAGAAGGTATTCTTCTGGGTATACACCAACATGGGTATCCTCTGCGCAGTAGCTGGTATCGTGCTCTCCGCTCGTAACGCATCTGCAACACCGAAGGCTGGTGACCAGTTTGAGATGGATGCTATCGCATCCTGCTACATTGGCGGCGCTGCTACTTCCGGCGGTATCGGAACCATTATCGGAGCAGTCGTAGGAGCTTTCATCATGGGTATCCTGAACAATGGTATGTCCCTGTATGGTTTCTCTACTGACCTTCAGAAGATCGTGAAAGGTGCCGTGCTTCTTGGTGCTGTTACCATCGACCTTGTATCTAAACGTAAAAAATAATTTTTCAAAGGAAGGGCTGTCCTCCGGGGCAGTCCTGTTAAATAATATGAAACAGAGGGAACCCAAATATCTGTCACTGGTCAACTGGATAAAAGAAAAGATCCATACAAAAGAACTGCGTACAGGCGAGAAGCTGTATTCAGAAAATGAATTAAGTCAGATGTTTGGCCTGAGTCGTCAGACGGTGCGTCACGCGATCGGTATTCTTGAAGCAGAAGGTCTCGTGGAAAGGATCCGGGGCAGCGGTACTTATATTGGATGCCGTAGGGGGGATCCGGGGAAGCGAACCATGAATATCGCAGTCATCAGTACGTACGTGGACGGATATATCTTTCCGCCTACTCTGCAGGGAATTGTACAGACGCTGACAGGAGCCGGATATATGACTCAGATCGCCTTTACCAATAACCGGGTGGACAGTGAGAGGAAGATCCTGGAAAAGATTCTGGAGAAAGACAATGTAGACGGTGTGATCGTTGAGGCGACAAAGAGCGCTCTTCCCAATCCGAATCTGGAGTATTATCGGGAGATTCAGAGGCGTCGGAAGGCATTGCTGTTCTTTAACTGCAGGTATCCGGAGTTGGGTGCTCCGCTGGTAGCGTTGGATGATACCTGGGTGGCAGAGAAGGCGGTGAGTTATCTGCTGTCTATGGGGCACCGGAAGATAGGAGGGATCTTCAAGGCGGATGACGGACAGGGCAGACTCCGGTATGCAGGTTATGTAGACGCGCTTCTGAAAGAAGGACTGGGTGTGGATGACCGTAAGATCCTCTGGATTGATACAGAAGATCAGAAATCTCTGAAAAATATCAAGAATTCCGTGCTTCGGAGGCTGACGAACTGTACGGCGGTCTTCTGTTACAATGATGAAGTGGCTTTTGGGCTGGTTGAACTTCTTAATGAGGAAGGATTCCGGGTTCCGGGACAGCTTTCCGTGGCCAGTATTGACGGTTCAGAGCTGTCCTTGCTTGCGGAGCCCCACATCACCTCAGTTCCCTATCCCATGGAGGAGCTTGGAAGAAGGACAGCAGAAAATATGCTTCACCTGATCGAAGAACCGGATTTTGATGGAACATACCTGTATCGTCCCGAGATCCTGATACGTGATTCTGTGAGAGAGATAGGAGGAATCGGATAGATGGAGGATAAGAAGAAAAATTATCCGTCGAAGGTATCACTGATCCTGCGGATGGTGGTGTCAGCTTATCTTTTATATCTGACATGGGGATTAAGAGATGCTCCGGCCAGTCATACAGGAACAGAACGCTTGCTGTTCATTGCCGCGATGATCGTATTTGCGGCGGTAGGAGTGATTCTGGGCGGTTTGTCTGCAAAGGCTTTTCTGAATGGAGAATATGATCAGCCGGATAATGGGAATGATCCGGAATCCTGAAGCATGGGATTTGTTGCAAACGGCAGTTCACGCAACGGAAGAAAAGACGCTCGTTGCGATGACATAATAATATAGGATGTGCGATGCGGCAAAAAATATGGCTGCAAAGCAGATCTTACTTTAAAAAAAGCCGCAGCGTCAGCGGCAGAATGGAGAATATGATGAAAAATTATAAGTTCTGGTTCTGTACAGGTTCTCAGGATCTGTATGGAGATGAGTGCCTGAGAAAGGTTGCAGAGCATTCTGCAAAGATCGTGGAAGGGATGAACGCAGGAGGGAAACTGCCCTTTGAGATCATCTTAAAACCGACGCTGATCAGCCAGGCATCCATCCGTAAGACCTTTAACGATGCCAATAATGATCCGGAGTGCGCAGGCGTTATTACCTGGATGCATACCTTCTCTCCGGCAAAGATGTGGATTATTGGACTGCAGGAATACAAGAAACCACTGTGCCATCTGTTGACTCAGTTCAACGAAGAGATTCCTTATGACACCATTGACATGGATTTCATGAACGAGAACCAGTCCGCGCATGGAGATCGTGAATATGGCCATATCGTAAGTCGTATGGGCATGGAGAGAAAGTTGATCTTTGGTCACTGGAATGATCCGAAAGTGCAGGAACGTCTCGGAAGTTGGATGCGCACCGCGATCGGCGTGATGGAATCTTCTCATATCCGTGTATGCCGTGTGGGCGACAATATGAACAACGTGGCAGTTACCGAGGGTGATAAAGTAGAAGCACAGATCAAATTTGGCTGGGAGATCGATCATTATAATGTGAATGACCTCGTGGAATATGTGGATGCAGTGCCCCAGGGTGATGTGGATGCACTGGTAGAAGAATATTACAACAAATATGAGATCCTTCTGGAGGGCAGAGATGAGGCAGAATTCCGCAGACATGTGGCAGTACAGGCACAGATCGAGATTGGTGCGGAGAAATTCCTGAAGGATGGCGATTACCATGCCATCGTTACCCACTTCGGTATGCTGGGCGGCTTAAAACAGCTTCCGGGACTTGCGATTCAGAGACTGATGGAAAAAGGTTATGGATTCGGCGGCGAAGGTGACTGGAAGACCGCAGCGATGGTACGTCTGATGAAGATCATGACCGAAGGAATGCCGAATGCAAAGGGAACTTCCTTCATGGAAGACTATACCTATAATCTGGTTCCGGGTAAAGAAGGCATTCTTCAGGCTCATATGCTGGAAGTATGCCCGACCATTTCCGAGGGACCGATCTCCATTAAAGTACAGCCACTGACTATGGGTAACAGGGAAGACCCAGCGCGTCTGGTATTTACTTCCAAGACTGGCCCAGCAGTAGCGACTTCTCTGGTAGACCTTGGCAACCGTTTCCGCCTGATCATAAATGCAGTGGATTGCAAGAAGGTGGAGAAACCCATGCCGAAGCTTCCGGTGGCAACTGCATACTGGACTCCGCAGCCGAACCTGGCAGTGGGAACAGAGAGCTGGATCCTGGCTGGCGGCGCGCATCACACAGCATTCTCCTATGACCTGTCTGTTGAGCAGATGGTTGACTGGGCAGCAGCTATGGGTATTGAAAGCGCAGTGATCGATAATGATACTACGATTCGGAATTTCAAAAATGAATTAAGATGGAATGCGATCGCATACCGGTAATCATAAAGGAGCAGTAAAAGATGTTGGAAGAACTGAAACAGAAAGTATTTGAAGCGAATATGTTGCTTCCGAAGTACGGGCTTGTGACTTTTACCTGGGGCAATGTCAGTGCCATTGACCGAGAGAGCGGGCTGTTCATCATCAAGCCAAGCGGCGTGGATTATGAGACCATGACGGCGGACGATATGGTGGTCATGGACCTGGACGGCAATAAGGTAGAGGGACATTATAAACCGTCCTCTGATACGCCGACGCACCTGGAAATCTATAAGGCATTTCCGGAGATCGGAGGAATTGTACACACCCATTCCTCTTATGCGACAAGCTGGGCGCAGGCCGGAAGGAGCATTCCCTGCTACGGGACGACGCATGCAGATTATATCTATGGGGAGATTCCCTGTGTGCGCTGTCTAACGAAGGAAGAGATCGAGGGCGCTTATGAAGAGAATACCGGCCATCTGATCGTTAATTCGTTCCGGGAGATGGGAAAGGATGTTACGGCGGTTCCGGCAGTGCTCTGTAAGAACCATGGACCATTTGCATGGGGGAAGGATGCGCATGACGCGGTCCACAATGCTGTTGTACTGGAAGAGGTGGCAAAGATGGCATATCGCGCAGAGACCATTAATGCGCGGATCCAGCCGGCTCCTCAGGAACTGCAGGATAAGCATTACTTCAGAAAGCATGGAGCGAATGCCTATTATGGACAGGATACAAAATAGAAAAGGTTGAAACACTGTGAAGACAGGGACTGCCACGGAATGCGGCGGTCCCTGTTTTTGGGCTGCCTGGGTATCAGAGTTTGTGTACGGGAATATTTTCTTAAAAAAACAGTTGTTTTCTCTTGCTATTGCAATTATAATCTATACTAGTTTTTTATAAACGAGGAGATAAAGTGATGAAAAAGGTTGTCAAGTTCGGAGGAAGCTCTCTGGCGAGTGCAGAGCAATTTAGAAAGGTTGGAAAGATCATTCGGGAAGACGAGAGCCGCCGTTACGTGGTCCCGTCGGCCCCGGGTAAACGGTTTGGTGGAGATACAAAAGTAACCGATATGCTGTATCAGTGCTATTATGCGGCAGCGAACGGAGAGGACTTTAGCGGAATGCTAAAGCAGATCAAGGCGCGATACAGTGAGATCATCGGCGGTCTAAACCTGAAGCTTTCTCTGGATGAAGAGTTTGAGATTATTTCGAAGAATTTTGAGTGTAAAGCGGGAAGCGATTATGCAGCATCCAGAGGGGAATATCTGAATGGTATCATCATGGCAGTATATCTGGATTATCCGTTTGTGGATGCATCAGAAGTGATCCGTTTTGCCAAGGACGGAAGCTTTGACATGGATGAGACGGATCGGATCCTCGGAGAGCGGCTGAAGGAACTTCCCAAAGCGGTCATTCCTGGATTTTACGGAGCTTATGAGGACGGAAGGATCAAGACCTTTTCCAGAGGAGGTTCCGATATTACAGGTTCTATTGTTGCAAGGGCTGCAGGGGCGGATTTGTATGAAAACTGGACCGATGTGTCCGGATTTCTTGTAGTGGACCCGGGACTGATCGAGAATCCGGAGGTGATCGATACGATCACTTATCGGGAACTTCGGGAACTGTCGTATATGGGGGCAACTGTGCTCCATGAGGATGCAATCTTTCCGGTGCGTAAAGCAGGCATCCCGATTAATATTCGCAATACGAACCGTCCCAAGGATAACGGTACCATGATTGTATCCAGCACCTGCCATAAGCCGGAGTTCACGATCACCGGCATTGCAGGGAAAAAGGGCTTTGTTACGATCAACATTGAGAAAGATATGATGAACTCAGAGATCGGCTTCGGGCGCAAAGTGCTGGAAGAATTTGAAAAGCAGGGGATTTCCTTTGAACATATGCCGTCTGGGATTGATACCATGAGTGTGGTGGTTCATCAGGAAGAATTTGAAGAGCACGAGCAGAAGGTGCTTGCCGGGATTCAGAGGGCAGTCTGTCCGGACTATATGGAAGTAGAAGGAGATCTGGCGCTGATTGCAGTTGTGGGACGTGCCATGCGCGCTAACCGCGGAACAGCGGGCAGGATCTTCTCCGCACTGGCACACGCCAATATCAATGTGAAGATGATCGATCAGGGCTCCAGCGAGTGGAATATCATTGTAGGGGTCCGGAATGACGATTTTGAGAAGGCGATTAAGGCGATCTATGACATCTTTATTACGACACAGTTGTAGAATATAAAGAATTTCTTTTAATTCTTCTGTTAATCTGAAGAATCCTTAAATTTCTGTGAATTTCCGCAGTTTCGGGAAAAACTGTGATATACTGCGGAAGTACAATACAGGAAATGAAGGTGAGAGAATTGGTGACGCGGGAAGAATTTTATGTGAATTCTTCAGATGGAATTCATATGATACACGGATATCGCTGGTATGATCCGGGGATAAAGATAAAAGGTGTTCTGCAGATAGTTCACGGAATGTTGGAGTATATCGACCGCTATGAGGAATTGGCGGAATACATGGCTTCTTCCGGATATTTTGTGATTGGACACGATCATCTTGGACATGGAGGGTCAGTCAGCGATCCATCAGAACTGGGATATGCCGGGAAACATGGGGCCGTACTCTGGCTAAGGGATATAGAGCTGGTCCGCAGGATGGCGGTCTCTTATGCGCCGAAGGTTCCTTATATCCTGCTGGGACACAGCATGGGTTCTTTTCTGGTAAGGCGCTATCTGATTTATCATGGAAGCCGGATAGACGGGGCAGTGATCATGGGGACAGGGCAGCAGTCTGCAGTGCTAGTGAAGGCGGGGCTCGGATTTGCATACCTGTCCATGTTGAGAAGAGGAGGCAGAGGTCATAACAGCTTTCTGAATAATATGACATGCAGCGGATACGCAAAGCGTTATCCGGACAATGCCCATACAGGAAGCTGGATGAGCCGGGACCCTCAGGTGCTGGTATCTGCCCTTCAGGATCCGAAGATGAATTTTAAATTTACCTTGAATGCATATGAAGCATTGTTCCAGACCGTGGAAGAGGTGGTGGATCCCAGGAGGGCGGCAAAGATGCCGATGGACCTTCCGATTCTGATTTTGTCTGGAGACGAAGACCCAGTAGGGGATAATGGAAAAGGCGTGCGCCGTTTTGAGACGATGCTGAGACAGATCGGCATGCAGTGTGTGACCTGCATCCTGTATCCAAAGAACCGGCACGAGCTGATTCATGATCTGGATAAGGAACGGGTAATGAAGGATATTTTGGGTTGGTGCGGCCGGATAGAAAAAACACGAGGTAAAAGGTGAGGAGGAAACGGGAATGAAGAGATGGTGTTCATGGATGCTGGTTCTGGTGCTTCTGGTGATACCGGCGTTTCGGGTGGATGCGGCAGGTTCTGCAGTGCTTGCTCTGGGCGCGGACCTGAATGCGTCGCAGAGGGCGACAGTACTGTCAGAGATGGGAATTACCGAAGCAGAAGCAGCCTCTTATGAGACGATCTATATTACAAATGATATGGAACATCAGTATCTGGATGAATCGTTGGGTGCTTCTGTAGTGGGAACGCATTCCCTGTCATCCGTGCTTTTAATTCCGCAGGAGAGCGGTTCCGGACTTAGCGTGGAGACGCACAATATCAATTTCTGTACGATTGCCATGTATCGGAATGCGTTGCTGACTGCAGGCGTGCAGGACGCGAAGGTGATCGTGGCAGCGCCCAGTTCTATCAGTGGAACAGCTGCTCTGATCGGCGCAGTGAAAGCATATGAAGCCTACAGCGGAACAGCAGTCAGTGAGGATGCATTTTCCGTGGCAACAGATGAACTGGTATTGACCGGAGAACTGATGGATGAACTGGATGCAGAGGAGATCTCAGATCTGATCGCGTATTTGAAACAGCAGATCGCAGAAAATGAACTGGATGATCCTGATAAACTGTCTGAGGTCGTACGTCAGGCATCCGGTGAGATGGACCTGAACCTGACAGACGAACAGGTGAGCCAGATCGTGGATCTCTTATTAAAGCTGAACAAGCTGGATATCGATCCGGGAAAACTAGCAAGCCAAGCAAAGGAACTGTATGACAAACTCGATTCGCTCGGGATCGATCTGAAATCCGAGAAGGTCGGGAACTTTATCACGCGGTTTATTTCTTCTATATGGGATCTGATCCAGGGCTTTATGTCAAGGGATTAACAGATTTTTGCTTTTGCCCAGACAGTGTATGACCGTTAGTCCTCATCGATGACATGGAACTCCAGATAGTCAAAGTCGATGTCGTCTACGAAGCTGTCCGGGCGGAAGCGTGTCTTTGCATGGCGCTTGAATTCCTGAATGTTGGAATCAAGCCAGATGGGTCTGCTCAGGTCAAAAGCACGGCAGATCTCGTCCAGTGCGCGAAATACTTTATGCGTCCGGGTGTCCTCTGTGCTGTCTGAGACAGTGATATCCCTGATTAACCGATTGTCTTTAAATATTTTCCCCCATACACGAAACATAAGAATCCTCCTGTAAACAGATGGCGGGCTTATCCGTAAGCCTGTTACGATTCAGTATATCGGTTTTCGGAAGGAATGTAAAGGCTGGATTTATTATAAGTAATACTTATAAATAAATGGAAACTGACAAAATATATCATATATTTCAGAGGATTTTTTACAGAATATGCAGGACCTGGTATGGTATAATGAAAAAATATACTGTGTGTCACCGGCTGTCATGTGACAGTAAAACGGCGATGGCATACAGGAGCTGAAAAAAGGGACAGATACAGGCAAGGGAGTGTAGGCAGTAATGGCAGTAGAGATGACGATTCAGGAATATATTCATAAGCGTTCAGAGAAAGACAGCTTTGAGACGGCGATGTTCATCTATGAATCGGCACTGATACAGATGACAAGCCGGATTGAGGTATTGAACCGTGAACTGAGCCATGTATATCAGTATAATCCGATCGAATATGTTAAGACTCGGCTGAAAACACCGGAGAGCATTATGAAAAAACTTCGGAAAAACGGGCATAATATTACCATTGATGATATGGTGACATATGTGAATGACATTGCGGGGATCCGTATTACCTGTTCTTTCTTCTCCGAGGTATATTTTGTGGCAGATATGCTTGCAAGACAAGATAATCTGTCGGTCATCCATATCAAGGATTATATCGGGCATCCGAAGGAGAGTGGTTACAAGAGTTATCACATGCTTTTGTCTATTCAAGTGGCGCTGGCAGATGCAGTGATACCTACAAAGGTAGAGGTTCAGGTGCGTACCATGGCGATGGATTTCTGGGCGAGTCTTGAACACAAGATTTATTATAAATACGAAGGAAATGCTCCGGGATACTTCGAGCGGGAACTGCAGGAGTGTGCTTCCATCATCTCTAGGCTGGATGCGAAGATGATGTCCCTAAATGAAGCTATGAAGAGAATCGACGGAGAATAAGAGACAGCTGCTCTGTGTCTGCAGAAACAGCTGAAAAATGAGGAGTGCCCCGGCAATACGGATGCCGGGGCTTATTATGAAAAAATTTATCTATATGTCTTTATTTAACGTCACAGGTTGTTTTTGATTATGCGAACAGTATAACAGCCAAATATGTCTAAAATATGAATAAATCATTAATATATTGTGAAAGTACACAAAAACTAAAAAAGAAAATAAAAAATTGTGTACAAATCACATAAAGGTTTTGGGCAAAGATGGCGGAATAGTTGTAAAAACAGACAGGAAGTGCTAAAATAAGGAAAGAAAAAGCGAAAAAGGAGTATGACATGGCATCAGAGACAACACCGGTATATGTGATCGGACATAAAAATCCGGATACGGATTCCATATGCTCTGCGATCGCATATGCAGAGCTTAAAAATCAGCTTCATGGAGGAGGATACTGTGCGGCGCGTGCCGGACAGATTAATCAGGAAACACAGTATGTATTGAATTTCTTTCAGGTATCCGCACCCAAATACATCGAAGATGTGAAGACGGATGTGAGAGATATCGAGATCCGTAAGACCAAAGGAGTGTCCGGGCAGATATCCCTGAAGAAAGCCTGGAACATGATGCGTTCTCTGGGAGTGGTGACACTTCCGATTACAGAGGAGCAGAGGCTGCAGGGTCTGATCACCATTGGCGATATCGCCAATGCCTATATGGATGTATATGATAACTGTAGTCTGTCGGCGGCGTATACGCCTTACAAGAATATTCTGGAGACTCTGGATGGGGTCATGCTGAATGGAGATGAGAATGCCGTCTATGAGAAGGGCGAGGTTGTGATCGCAGCGGCGAACCCGGATGTGATGGAAGATTATATCCATGAAGGGGATATGGTCATCCTGGGCAACCGGTATGAGTCACAGCTCTGCGCCATCGAGATGAATGCGGCATGCATCGTGGTTTGTATGAATGCAAAAGTGTCCAGAACGATCCAGAAGCTGGCACAGGATCATGGCTGCAACATCATCGTGACACCTCATGATACATTTACCGTGGCAAGGATGATTAATCAGAGTATGCCGATCTCCCATTTTATGAAGAGGGACAATCTGATCACCTTCAAACTGACAGAGAAGACGGATGATATCAAGGGCATTATGGGCCAGAAACGTCATCGGGATTTCCCGATTCTGGATATGGACGACAATTACATTGGCATGATCTCCAGACGGAACCTTTTGAACCTGCGTAAAAAGCGGGTGATCCTGGTGGATCATAACGAGGCGAGTCAGACAGTGGATGGCATTGATCACGCAGATATCCTGGAGATCATCGACCATCACAGAATCGGAACTCTGGAGACGCTGGAACCGGTTTATTTTCGGAATCAGCCTCTGGGTTGTACGGCGACGATCGTCTATCAGATGTATCAGGAACAGGGCGTGGAGATTCCAAAGAATATTGCAGGGCTTCTGATGGCGGCGATCCTGTCGGATACGTTGATGTTCCGTTCTCCTACCTGTACGGCGGTAGATCAGGCAGCGGCGGAGAAGCTATCAGAGATCTGCGGTGTGGAGATCGAAGAGTTCTCCATCGACATGTTCAGCGCAGGCAGCAATATGAGTTCCAAGACGCCAGAGCAGATTTTTAACCAGGACAAGAAGAAGTTCCAGGTGGGTGAGCATGAATTTATCGTGGCGCAGATCAACAGTATGAACAGCATTGAGCTGGATGAGATTAAGGAGAAGCTGGTGCCTTACCTGAATGGGACGTTTGGTAGTCTGGGCGTGGAGATGTGCTTTGTGATGCTGACCAATATTGTGAAGGAGAATACGGAGCTGCTTTGCTTTGGGGAGCACGCCAAGGAGACGGCGAGAAATGCGTTTCAGCTTCCGGATGATATTGAAGATGTCAGGCTGAAGGGGCTGGTGTCGCGGAAGAAGCAGCTGATACCGAGTATCGTGACGGTGCTGCAGCAGTAGAGGGCATGAGTGCGCAAAACGGGGGCTGTCGCTGTGTGCGGTTTATGCGTCGGTGCCGGTTCCTGGCGCAGGGAATGCTCGTATGGAATGTATCGGACAGAGGACAGGGGCTATATGTTCCGATCGGACATGAGATGTCCGCCCGGACCACACAGCCCCTGTCCTCTGTCCGCTCCAATCCACACAGCGCTGTTCCCTGCACCAGGCACCGGCACTGTCAGAAAATGCAGCAAACAAAAATGTATCCCTTTTCAGAAAGGTGTTTCTATTAGCTACTCCACAAAAAGGAATTGTTGTGTAATATCAATTTTTCAAAAAATCTTTTGCAGATTTTACAATAGCAATATCAATGTCACTACGCTCTGCCGTTTCTGCAAGAAGTTCCCTATACTTATTATCACTATTTTTATCATTGCATATTCTATTAAGCATCCACACTGTATGTATTGTGGGAGAATTTTTAACAGATTGAAAGAGAATATCCTCATATCCTTGTTTGTAAAATCTCTCAACAAAATGAACAATAGCTCCTGGTACACCAAAATCAGCTAATGGGTGACGCTCCATAAGTTTCAGCAACGGTTCAACGGCACTTAATCCTAAATCTGCTTGTTCAATTTCTTCTACACATTCTTCCTGAACCATTTCAAAATCATCACTATCGATCTTATCTTCCATTTTTTTGATCAATTCCTCTAACATCTCATACCTTCCAAATTCTGATTTGTTAATTTTATTATAACCCATTTTTTGCAGGTATACAATTCCCAAAAGAGAGAAAAGTGTTTTCTGCATGTTTCCTGGTGGTGAGTAAATGATTAGTTATACTAAATTTTTGGAAATCTAATAATATCGATAAAAATCATCAATAAAGATATTGTATATTTTAAAAAAGTTAGTTGACAATAACACCATGCATGTGTATAATATAAATGTAAATGATATTCATTTTCATTTGGAAGGGATATCATGGTACCACACTTGAAGGGAGGAAGTATGATGGCATTGGCATTCATGAACATTGGTGAAAGGCGTAAGGTCACAAAGCTCCGCGGAAAGGATGAAGTGATCCGGCATCTGCAGGATCTGGGATTTGCGCCGGGTTCAGAGGTTCAGGTGCTTGGCGAGAACGCTGCAGGAATGATCCTTCTGGTCAAGGGCGTCCGGATTGCACTGGACAGAGGGCTTGCCAGCAAAATCATGGTAGCATAGGAAACGGTGCAAATATTGCCTGTATGATCAGGAAAACAGTATCCCCGTACAATGTACAGGGCGATTGGTGGATGCCGTGTGGCATAAGGTCCAGAAAAGCAACACTACTTTGGCTCGGGCGGTTGCTTGAGAGCCGGTCCGGACTTGGCAGTGTACACAAGGGGATAGATGGAAATTTAATAAAGGAGAATGAAATATGCAGACTTTGAGAGAAACAGAAGTAGGAAAGACCGTTTCTGTCGTAAAGCTTCATGGGGAAGGCGCGGTAAAGCGCAGGATTATGGATATGGGTATTACGAAGGGAACGCAGGTATATGTGCGTAAAGTGGCGCCTTTGGGAGATCCGGTGGAAGTGACTGTACGCGGATATGAGCTGTCTTTGAGAAAAGAAGATGCTCAAATGGTGGAAGTACAGTAAGAAGTTAAAAACGGCTGCAATAGCAGCTTATTTTTAAGATTAATGGTTAGCAAAAACTAACCACGAGGAGGAGAAAATGTCGATGAAAATTGCACTTGCCGGTAATCCTAACAGCGGCAAAACTACATTATTTAATGCATTGACCGGCTCCAACCAGTTCGTTGGAAACTGGCCGGGCGTTACAGTGGAGAAAAAAGAAGGAAAGTTAAAGGGGCATCAGGATGTGGTCATCATGGACCTGCCGGGTATCTATTCTCTGTCCCCCTATACACTGGAGGAAGTGGTTGCAAGAAATTATCTGATCGCGGAGCGTCCGGATGCGATCCTGAATATCGTGGATGGCACGAACTTGGAGAGGAATCTGTATCTGTCCACACAGCTTATGGAACTGGGAATTCCGGTTGTCATGGCAGTGAACATGATGGATCTTGTTCAGAAGAATGGCGACCAGATCTACATGGATAAACTGAGTAAAGAACTGGGCTGTAAAGTGGTTGAGATTTCCGCCCTGAAGGGTACTGGTATCAAAGAAGTGGCAGAACTGGCGGTGCAGGCAGCATCCGCAGGACAGCCGCAGCGGGTGGTACATACCTTTGATAAAAAAGTGGAGCAGGCTCTGTCTGCCATTGAAGATCAGCTTGACAGCGTTCCTGCAGAGCAGCAGCGTTTTTTTGCGATTAAGCTTTTTGAAAGAGATGACAAAATTAGTGCTCAGATGACAAGTGTTCCGAATGTAGAGGGTATCATCAGTGATCTGGAAGAAGCGATGGATGATGATTCTGAAAGTATCATTACCAATGAGCGTTACGTTTTCATTGCGTCGATTATTGGAAAATGCTGTAAGAAGTCAGCGAGAGGCGGTCTGACCACCTCTGATAAGATCGACCAGATCGTGACGAACCGTTTTCTGGCACTGCCGATCTTTGCAGTGGTTATGTGGATTGTATATTATGTGTCAGTTACCACGGTAGGTGGTTTTGTAACGGACTGGACCAATGATGTACTTTTTGGCGACATCATCCCACCGGCGATTGAGAGCATCCTTGTGAGTATGAACTGCGCGGACTGGCTGCAGGGACTGATTCTTGACGGTATTGTCGCTGGTGTGGGTGCTGTGATCGGATTTGTGCCTCAGATGCTTGTGCTGTTCATCTTCCTGGCTTTCCTGGAGGCGTGCGGCTATATGGCGCGTGTGGCATTTATCATGGACCGTATCTTCCGGAAATTCGGGCTGTCCGGGAAATCCTTCATTCCCATGCTGATCGGCACGGGCTGTGGTGTTCCGGGTGTTATGGCATCTCGTACGATCGAGAATGACAGAGACCGTAAGATGACGATCATGACTACGACATTTATTCCCTGTGGCGCCAAGCTTCCGATCATTGCGCTGATCGCAGGCGCACTGTTTGATGGGGCATCCTGGGTTGCGCCAAGTGCATATTTTGTTGGTATCGCAGCGATCGTGTGCTCCGGTATCATCTTAAAGAAGACGAAGATGTTCGCCGGCGATCCGGCTCCCTTTGTCATGGAGCTTCCGGCATATCATATGCCGACCGTAGGCAATGTTCTTCGCAGCATGTGGGAAAGAGGCTGGTCATTTATCAAAAAAGCTGGTACAATTATTCTGTTATCCACGATCCTTGTATGGTTTGCAACCTTCTTCGGATGGGTAGACGGCGAGTTCCGTATGCTGGAGGATCTGGAGATGGATCACAGCATTCTGGCATCCATTGGAAATATGTTTGCATGGGTCTTCATCCCGTTGGGCTGGGGTGACTGGAGAGCGGCTGTGGCAGCGATCACCGGCCTGGTTGCAAAGGAAAATGTTGTTGGTACTTTCGGCATCCTGTATGGATTTGCAGAGGTATCTGAAGAAGGAGAAGAGATCTGGGGGACGCTGGCAGGATCTTATACGACCGTTGCAGCTTATAGCTTCCTGGTATTTAACCTGCTGTGCGCGCCGTGCTTTGCAGCCATGGGGGCTATCCGTAGAGAGATGAACAATGCAAAATGGACCGGATTTGCCATCACGTATCAGTGTGTGCTTGCATATTGCGTAGCGCTGTGTATCTACCAGATTGGTACGTTTTTGACCACAGGCGCATTTGGCCTTGGTTTGATTGCAGCGCTGGTCATTCTGGCAGGATTTGTATGGCTTCTGGTACGTCCTTATAAGAGTGATGGGAAATTCAGGGTAGATATGAAAGGAATGGCAAAAGTATAATGGGAACCGTTATCGTTGGGCTTGTAGTATTGCTGATTGCCGTGAATGCGGTGCGTTGTATCTGGAGAGATAAGAGATCCGGAAAGAGCTGTAGCTGTGGCGGCGGATGTGGAGGGTGCTCCGGGTGCAGGACGAAAGACTGATCCGTGTTGCCCCGGAAAACTGTCGGAGGTGTGATCCTTGAGTGTTGTTATTGTAGGAGGGCATGACCGGATGGTCTGTCAGTATATGAAGATCTGTAAGAATTATAAGTGCAAGGCAAAAGTATTTACCCAGATGTCCGCGAGCCTGGACAAACAGATGGGGACGCCGGATCTGTTTATCCTGTTTACCAATACCGTGTCTCATAAGATGGTAAAGACGGCGGTGGATGAAGCAAAAAAGAAAAAGATCGATGTGGTACGCTGTCATACGAGCAGTGGCGCTGCGCTCGAAAGTATTCTGAAAGAGTATGCAGTATAATGGCAAGTGAACGGGAAAGTATGAAAATCCTGTGTATTTCCAGAATTATACCTTGTCAAATGGGAGGAATATGCGTAAAATGGAAAAGGCAGATGTTCCGCATATGTATGCGGCAGATGCTTTTTCCATTTTTGATTTTGAAAGAGGACAGACATGGCAAAGCAGCATTGGAAACCAGGAAATATGCTCTATCCCCTGCCAGCCGTGATGGTGAGCGTGAAGCGACCGGGAGAAAAGCCGAATATCATAACCGTAGCATGGACGGGGACTGTCTGTTCCTCTCCTGCCATGGTGTCTATATCTATAAGGAAAGAACGGTATTCTTATGAGATTGTAAAAGAGACCGGAGAGTTTGTGATCAACCTGGCTACAAAGGAGCTGGTGCGTGCGCTGGATTACTGTGGAGTACGTTCAGGGAGAGATGTAGATAAATATAAGGAAATGCGCCTGACAGAACTGCCGTCTGAAATTGTGAAGGCACCAGGGATCATGGAGAGCCCGGTAAATATTGAGTGCCGGGTGACAGAGGTAAAGCCTCTGGGAAGCCATGATCTGTTTCTGGCAGAAGTGGTAAATGTGACGATAGAAGATCATTATCTTGATAAAAACGGAAAATTTTTGTTGAATCAGGCGGGGCTGATTACCTATTCCCATGGGGAGTATTTTGAACTGGGCAGGAAAGTGGGAAGCTTTGGGTATTCGGTCCGGAAACCGGGGAAAAGGTCCCGGAATCAGAAGAGAACAGGAGTATGAAGGGTTTCATGCAGAAGAAGAGACTGTTTGGAAAAAATTTTAAGTTAAAGTATGCAATGTCGGCAGTTGGGTGCTGTATAGCGCTTTTGTGTTTTGTGCCGATTTTAGGAGATACCTACGGGATGGAAAGCACCTATTGTGAAGTGCTTCTGGATGGAGAAGTAATTGGAGCTGTGTCTGATCCGTCTGTGGTGGATCAGGCATTTCTGGATGCCCGGGCTCAGATCGCCCGGGAGACGAAAGGCCTGGTGCTCGCTAATGTAGCGTGTGACTTTCAACAGGTGGACAAGTTGGTGGGAAGCACACTGGAAGCAGACGGTCTAGAGACGCTGATCTATAACCTGATGCAGGAAATGGTCAAGACGGCAAAACAGAAATATTATATGGTGAAGGTCAATGAATTTACAGTTAACCTGGCGACCATGGATGAGGTGAAGGAACTCCTGCTGGCAGCGCTTCAGCCGTATGATCCGGATGGGATGTTTGAGGTTGAAGTGGTTTCGGATACCAGCCGGGAGCTGAACGCTTTTACAGTCGAGGTTATTCCGAAGGGTGAGATCCCGGAAGGAGATGGACTGAAGGAACTGAATTTTTTTGAAAAGGTAGAGATAGCAGAAGCATATATTGATGCAGAGCAGCTGACGGATCTTATGGATGCCGTTGAATCCGTGACCAAGGAACAGGAAAAAAATCAGACCTATGAAGTGCAGGCAGGAGATACACTTTCGGTTATTGCAAATAGCAGAGGATATTATGTGGATGAAGTGCTGGCGCTGAATCCGGGACTGACAAGAGATGCTACGCTTCAGATCGGAGACGAGATCATCATCAGTGTGCCGGAACCGGAGCTGTCGATCACATCTGTCGTACAGTCCACGTATGAAGAAGATTATTTTGCTGAGACACAGTACATAGACAATGACAGCTGGTATACCACACAGAAGGTGGTCCGTCAAGAGGCGGCAGCAGGTCATCATGAAGTGACCGTATTGACCACATCGAAGAATCAGGCAGAGCCCGGCCGGGAGATGATAGAAGCAAATGTGACGGTGGAGCCGGTGCCGGAGATTATTGAAAAA
>CAMWMT010000004.1 GCA_947175375.1 uncultured Clostridiaceae bacterium
CTATTGCACCACCCCATAAAAAATTCTTTGGGAATGCCATATCACCATGCTCCTTTTTATATAAATTTATGTGCCCTGTGCGCCTGGCAGATTCTTCTGTACTGGTGCTACAGATGATATCTTTACATGATTAACTTGCTTTTATTTGTTTTTGACCATCTTGCACGCAAATTTCAGAACATTCATACCGTTACACATACCATAATCAGCTGCCGGAATAATACCTACGGGGACGCCTGCTGGATCACAGATATCTTTTGCTTTCTGGAGCTGGAATCCTACCTGTGGTCCCAACAGTGCAACATCAACATTGCCCTGTGCGATTATACGCTCCATCTCCTGGGTTGAGAATGCTGCGATATCCATATTATCTTTTCCTTTTTTCTGTGCTGCCTCCAGCATTTTGTTTACCAGTACACTTGTTGACATGCCTCCTGCACAAAACAGACGAATTACCATTTTGTAGCCCCTCCTTAAATTTATATTATATATTTTGCAAAATTATGTAATTAAGCTATTTAATATTATATACTGTGATTCAAAAAAAGAAATATGGAATAATAACCTAAAAAAGCAAAAAAACCTGTATATTTTGGTTATTATGCCTAAAATAAGTAACAGATTACTTATAGCGTGTTGTGCGATTTGGAAAATTTGCGTTTCATCTCTCGTCCTTCTCCTTGTCATGAGTATGTAAAGCCCGTCAGGCTTTTTCATTTTAGTATTTTTTTGAGTTCAGAAAGCAAAAGTTCAGCGACCGGAGTAAAAACCTGATATTTTTTCCAGATCACATACATTTTTGTATGCAGGGCAGGAATGATCTGCCGGAAACACAAGTCACTGTCCTCAGATATTTCGATCAGTTTGTCGAAAGTAAGTACAATGCCTAACCCTTCTTTTGCAAATACAGCAGCATTTCCGGACAGGTTAAAAGTAGCCATGATATTAAGCCGGTCAATGTGTTCTCCGCACCATCTTGGAAGGTCGACCTTCGCTGACTGCTCAGAACAAAAGACAGGATATGGCAGAACGTCACTGACTTCAATAAAGGATTTTTCAACCAAAGGGCAGTCGTTTCGCATAAGGACTCCCCATGTATCCTGTTCAGGAACTTCAAGATAGTTGTATTTTGATAAGTCTGGGGGTTCCACAATGAAGGCAAAATCCAAAAGTCCCCGGTCAAGACTCTCCGTGACCTGTTCTGTATCACCGCTGGTAATATGGTAATGGATATTTGCATATTCCTCATTTAACTGGCGGACTGCAACGGCAAGATATTTGATCAGATAGGATTCCGCACAGCCAATATAGATATCTCCACCTGTGATCTCATCCAATGACCGGAATTCATTTTCAATTTTATCGGCCATAGCGAGAAGATCTTCCGCCCTCTTTCTGAGCAGCATTCCTTCATCTGTCAGGCTTACGCTCGTACTGCCGCGCCGGAACAGCTTTTTTCCAAGTTCCTGTTCCAATTCTTTCATTTGTTTGGAAAGGGTTGGCTGTGTAACGTGAAGCCGCCCGGCAGCCTTTGTCATATTACCTTCCCGTGCGATTTCCAGAAAATATCTCAAAACCCGTATCTCCATAAACAATCCCTTCCCCTTGAGAACTGATACAATTATACAGAGAATACGATATTCCTGTCAAGAATATCAGGATATGAATCATAAGTATTAGACATAATAATAGGACATGGATATAATAGGTTTCAGGAGGACAGAATTATGAAGGAAAAATTAGTTTTGACGACAGAATGGGATAAGACTTTTCCCAAGAGTGACAAGGTAAACCATAGCAAGGTGACATTCCATAACAAATATGGAATTACTCTGGCTGCCGATCTGTATGTTCCCAGGGATGCAGACGGAAAACTCCCTGCGATTGCAGTATGCGGCCCGTTCGGAGCTGTGAAGGAGCAGGCTGCCGGACTGTATGCACAGACAATGGCAGAGAGAGGATTTCTTACGATCGCATTTGATCCGTCTTTTACTGGGGAAAGCGGCGGACAGCCCCGTTATATGGCTTCTCCTGACATCAACACAGAAGATTTTATGGCAGCAGTAGATTTTCTTTCTTTACAGGACAATGTGGATCCAGAAAAAATCGGCATTATCGGTATCTGCGGCTGGGGCGGAATGGCAATCAACACGGCTGCACTTGACACCCGCATCAAGGCTACGGTCTCATCTACCATGTATGATATGACAAGAGTGAATGCAAAAGGATATTTCGACGCCGAAGACAGCGAGGAAGCCCGTTATGAGAAACGTAAGGCTCTGAATGCCCAAAGAATTGCAGACTATAAAAATGACTCCTACACACTTGGCGGCGGCGTGGTGGATCCGCTTCCGGAAGATGCGCCATTCTTTGTGAAGGATTACTATGATTATTACAAGACAGAGCGTGGTTATCATCCGCGTTCCCTTAATTCCAATGGAGGCTGGAATGTGATTGGCTGCCAGTCTTTTATGAATATGCCCATCCTTCAATATGCAAACGAAATCCGTAACGCAGTACTGGTCATCCACGGCGAAAAGGCACACTCCTGCTATTTCAGTCGTGACGCATATGCGGCAATGGTAAAGGATAATCCTTATGTGGATAACAAAGAGCTACTGATCATTCCGGATGCTGTCCATACGGACTTGTATGACGGAGGCGGAAAAGATGCAATCCCGTTTGATAAACTGGAACAGTTTTTCAAAGAATATCTCAGATAAATATCCGGTTGCCTGGAAAATACAGGGATAGGAAAATTTGAGAAGAGGATGTTGCAAAATGTTCTTTGTGCCTGTGCCAGGCATTCCATTTTGCAGCATCCCCTTTCCGTTTTTGCCGAATCAAAATATCAGATATCCGTCCTGCCTTACCGGATGAAATTTGTCACAATTCGTTCTTCCTTCTCAGGAAGGCCATACTTTTCTTTCCCAAGCGCGATGCTCTTCATCAGAAATGCCATATTTTCTGCCAGTTCGCGCATGACCTGCATTCCTTCCAGGTCCTGTGTCGCTTCACCAGGTCCCCGGCCATGGACACTGTTCCAGTACTGGCTTGATGCCACAGGCATAGAACTGATCGTGAAATACTTGTTTAACTCATCAAAGGTCGCTGACAATCCGCCCCGGCGGGCAGCGACTACGCTTGCGCCTACCTTCATTGTCTTGTCAAAACTCGTTGAATAAAACAGCCTGTCAAGAAGCGCGATCAAGGTCGCGTTCGCGGAAGCATAATAAACAGGGCTTCCAACCACCAGTCCATCTGCCTCCTCAAATTTTGGCGCAATCTCGTTCACAATATCATCAAAGACACATTTCCCTTTCTTTGCGCATCCGTTACAGGCAATACAACCACGAATATCTTTCCCGCCTACATGGATGATCTCCGCATCAATCTCTCTCTTCTCAAAGACGTTTGCCATCTCCTGTAATGCGAGCGCTGTGTTCCCTTTAGCATGTGGTGAACCGTTTAATAATAATACTTTCATCCTGATTCTTACCTCCTTTTTTACACTAAAAGCAAGTATATGCTTTCAGCCCGCCATCATCATATAATATTGCCGGTTGCTTGTCAACTTCGGGCAGATTCCTCTGCACTTTTGAAAATATCGTTTTCCGGAGAAGGACGCCACCAAAGGCGCATTGATATGATAGAGGAAAAACAAATATAAGACAAATACGAAGTGGATGCGATAGAATCTGCCTGTGGGAATATCTACAGGCAGATTCTTTTTGCCAGAAAATCAGCAGCGTATTTTTAGCAGTAAAAGACAGTATTAAAAGTAAGTTTAAGCGTGCTGTTTTTCATATGCAATGAATGCATCTATTTTTGGCTGTGAGGAACAGCCAGGAACAAATTCGTTTGACAAAAATGCATCGATTAATTCTTCTCTTAATTTATTACCGGTAGTGAAGGCACCCAGGCAGGCAATATTTGCATTATTGCTGAGCCGTGCTCTTTTTGCTGAATATATGTCAGATATTAAAGGTGCATATGCGCCTTTTACTTTGTTTGCGGCGATCGACATACCGATTCCGGTTCCACAGAGTAAAACACCACGGTCATATTTTCCTGCGGCTACAGCCTCTGCAACAGCAATAGCAGTATTGGCATATATTGGATCTTCACTTCCAAAATCTGTTATTTCACCATAATTTTGCAATTCCATAAACGTAATCAGCTGCTGTTTTGCTTCCTGTGCATTTGGATCACATCCAATAGCGATTCTCATACGATAGTACCCTCCTTTTTTTGAAATAAGATTTGTACTTTACAAATATCATATAAGACAATATGTGTTTAGTCAAGTGTTTTTGTGTGAAAAACACAAAAATATATTTGAATCACATAAAATCACAAAAATAGATTGAAATTATAGAAAACAGATGGTAACATAATACGATAAAGGAGGTAATGGTATTATGTATGATTATCATGTTCACTCGGAGTATTCGCATGATTCGCTGGCGGATCCTCGTGAAATGATTAAAAGGGCTGCAAGGGCCGGGTTGCAGGAGATTTGTTTTACGGAACATGTCGAGTATGATGAGAATATGGAACTTACATCACCGCTTCAGATCGATGAGTATGCGGCCAATATTCGGAAACTGAAAGAAGATTCGCCTGTAACAGTGAAGATGGGATTGGAAATTGGCCTTAAAGATTCGAACTCGTTTGAACGGGCTCTGAATCTGGCAAAAGGCTACGATGTTGATTTTATAATAGGTTCGGTTCATTGGACAGATGAAGGAGACGCCTATTTTCCACCGTTTTTTGAAGGCAGGGAGAAAGAACAGGCATATTATCGGTATCTGGAACTGGCATTGCCAAGATGCTTCAGCTCTGCTGATTATCAGGTGTTTGGGCATTTTGATTATCCGGCTAAAAAAGCTCCGTATAAAGACCGTGCCATGTATTATAATATGGCTTCCGGGATTTTTGATCGTCTTTTCACTTATCTTATTGAACATGGAATCGGAATAGAGGTGAATACATCTGTATATCGAACCATGGAAGAAAAAATGTGGGGATTGGATATATTGAAAAGATATGTGGAACTGGGGGGTGAATTTGTGACAACAGGTTCCGATGCACATGTTCCGGAACGAGTTGGCTTTAGAATAAAAGAGGCAATGGAATTGGCCCGTCAGGCAGGAGTGCGATATGTAGCGACATATGAAGAAAGAAAACCGTTTTTTCATAAACTGTAAAAAACAGAAGCGATTCCGGTTCAGCAAAAGCGCTGTATAAAAACCGGAATCGCAGATGATCTACCTCAATCCGTTGAAGATGGATTAGAATCATATACAATATCAACGAAGGCTTTGTATTTATTCAGTATTGCTGGTTTGATGGACGAATCCGTAATAACGACATCGATATCAGATATATTACAGACTTTTACAAGGGTCACATGCTCAAATTTGCTGCTGTCTATAAGCGCGATTTTCTGTTGAGCGGCCCTGATGTATTCTTTTAATATCTCGGCACCTGAAAAAAAGGTTTCCGTACATCCTTCATTCAGAGAGATCCCTCCAAAACTTATAAATGCCGTGTCAATATTCAGCTGGCGTATGGTCTGTTTCGCCTGCTCTCCAAAACATCCCCGCTCAAATGAATCAAAAGTGCCGCCAAGGAAAATAATGTTATAGGAAGGAATGTCGGAAAATACATTTAAAATTTCCAGGGAATTGGTAACAACTGTAAGGTTGGAAAAATGCTTTTTCAATTCCCTTGCAAATACGGAACTTGTAGTGGAATGGTCCAGTATGATGGAAGTTCCTTCGGATACGTATCTAAGGGCAGTCTGGGCCAGGCTGCTTTTTTCGTCCAGATTTGCAGACAGCCGATAGTCATAGGGAACCTGCCGGGTGTCATACTGCAGGATGGAAGCGCCACCGTAAACGCGGATGAGTTGATTCTCTTTTTCCAGATATTCCAGGTCGCGGCGAATGGTTTCAGAAGATACTCCCAACGCAGATGCCAGTTTTGTCGCACGAACCGTATGCTGGCTTTGAAGGGAGTCAAGAATATACTTATAACGCTCTTGCGCAATCATAAAGAGTTCTCCATTCATAGATGTTATAAATGTAGTATAACAAAAAAACACGGAAAGTGCAACTACCGTCAAAAAACAAAAATAAAAATGCAAGTTCCATATTTTGACATATATAATTATGAAAATATGTGATTATATGTGAAACACACAAATAATATGTGGAAGTTGCACAAAAATAAAAAGATTATTTGTGGAAAACATCAATAGTATTAGTGTGAGTATTGTGATAAGATACAAACATCCAAAGCTTTGAGACAATTTTATTAAAAAGGAGGAAGTCAAATGAAAAGGAAAATGTTGGTTTTGGCACTTAGTATGGCATTATCTGCAACATTACTGGCAGGCTGCGGCAGTTCGGGAGGGACAGAGACACCAGCAGAGAAACCGGCAGAGTCCGGTGAGCAGGTTGAGACAGCATCTGATCAGGGAACAGAGGATAAAGCGACGATTCGTGTGGTAGGCTGTGTGCTTTCTATGGATCATACCTTTCAGCAGCAGCTTGCTTTGGGATGGCAGATACCGCAGTCCTGGGAAGGAAAGGAACTGAATATTGATCTTGCTGTCGTTGACAGTCAGGGGGATGTGGAGAAAGAGCTTCAGGCGACAGAGACATATCTTGATAAAGGAATTGATGCATGGGTTGGATACCCGCTGAATGCGGATGCTCTGGGAGCGATCAGCAAAGAGATGGCAGATGCCGGCATCATCGTCGTTACAGAAGGAAATAACATGCTGCATGAGACGATGGGCATGGTGACAGATGAAAGAGACGGCGGCCTTATGGGCGGAGAAATGTTTGTGGAATGGTGGACAAACAACAGAGCGGATGAGGATCCGTATATCCTGGTTCTCGGGGATCCGGATTCGGAAGCTTTCCAGAGAAAGCCCGATGCTTTTGTAGAATATGTTGAGGAACATATGGAGAATGCAACCATTGTTGGTGAACAGGACAGTAATATGACCGAGGAAGACGCAATGAATATTGTGGCATCCTATATTACCAGTACGCCGAATCTTAATTTTGTTTTTTGCGGGACAGATGCAGATGCTCTTGGCGCAATGGCAGCAATTGAGGCTTCCGGACGGACAGATATAGCGATCTGCGGATGTGGTGGTGAAGACAGCATAATTTCTTATCTGTATACGGATATGACAGAAGATATGGGTGGATATGCGTTTGAAGTCGCTTACGGAAAAAGTGCGATTGAACTGGGGTATTTGATGATGGAAGCAGTTGTACAGGTTTATATGGATCCGGAGACTGCAGATTATAATCATGTGGATCTGGGATTTACAGCACTGACAAGAGACAATGTAGATGAATACGTTGAAAATGCAAACCTCTGGCGCGAACGTGTTGGGCTGGAGCCGAATGTATTTTAAACAGATTTTACACTGAATGATGGGGGTGTTGCAAATTGCAACATCCCCTGCAAAAGAAGGGCGAAAAATGGGTGATAAAAGCTTTTTAAGGCTGGAGAATATTGCAAAATCTTTTGCCAGTAATCTTGTATTGAAGGATGTCAATTTTTCCATTGAGCCAGGGGAAGTGCGTGCGTTGCTTGGAGAAAATGGTGCCGGCAAGAGCACTATGATCAAGATCATAGCAGGCGTGCATCGTCCCACCAGAGGAAAAATCTATATCGAGGAGAAAGAAACGACCATAGCAGATCCAAAGGATGGACTGGATAAAGGTATCTCTGTGATATACCAGGAGCTGGACCTGTTGCCGGCGTTAACAGTGGTACAGAACATTTTTCTTGGGATTGAAATAAAAAACAGGGCAGGAATGCTTGACAAAAAACGAATGGATCAGATGGTTCAGGAGTATTTTGACAGCATGGATATTTCAATTGATATTCATGCGAAAGTTGGAGAACTTCCGATTGCTTCACAGCAGATGGTGGCAATTGCAAAAGCAGTTGAACATGATGCCAGGCTTTTGATCATGGATGAGCCATCCTCTTCCCTTACAAATAGAGAACTTGAAGTTCTGTATAAGCAGATTCGGCAGTTGAAGGAGCGAAATGTGGCGGTTATCTATATTTCGCATCGTCTGGAAGAAGTCTATGATATTTGTGATACGGTAACGATTCTTAGAGATGGGGTGATGCTTCGTACATCTAAAGTATCACAGATGGACAGGCATGAAATGGTTACATTGATGATTGGCCGTGAAATCACGGAGAACCGCATCAACATGAGGAAAGAATTTGAAGCGCCAGTGATTTTGACTGCCAAAGGGATATGCCTGGACAGGCTTTTGCATGATGTATCTTTTGAAGTGAAGAAAGGTGAGATATTCGGCATTTTGGGACTTGTGGGTTCTGGTGCGATTGAACTTGGAAAGATGCTTTATGGTGTCATTCATCCAGATGCAGGTGAGATTAAGGTATCAGATAAAATACTTCATATGAAAATGCCAGCAGATGCTTTGGAGAATTCGGTTTCTTATGTTCCGGACGAACGCAGGGCCCATGGAATCTTTCCACTGCTCAGCGTAGAACAGAATTCAGTGATAACTTCTATCCGCAACTATACCAATCGTTTTGGATTCCTGGATCACAAAAAGGTAAAGGCAGCGTTTGTAGAATATGTGGACAGATTTGGAATAAAAATCGCCAGTACAGATCAGCCGATTCGTTTTTTGAGCGGAGGTAATCAGCAAAAAGCATTGATCGCGAGGACGCTTTTGAGTGACACGGATATCATCATCCTCAGCTGTCCGACAAAGGGCATTGATGTAGGCTCAAAGTTTGACATTTATTCTATTTTGATTGACTGTGCGAAGCAGGGGAAAACCATCATTGCTGTCTCTCAGGAAATTACGGAACTGGTACGTATTTGTGACAGGATATTGATGTTGAAAGAGGGGGAAGTATATCATGAATATATGGGAGATGAGATATCAGAGACATTGATCTATCATGATTTGCTGGCAGAAAGGGGGCGAAAACAGTGAGTACGGAGAAAAAAGAAGCATTTTATAAAGATAAAGGATTCGGCACGGTTGTTGTGTTTGTTTTACTGATCATAGTGTTTTCAGTTATTTCAGATGCTTTTCTGACTTTGAATAATATCATGACAATTCTGCTGCAGAATTCTGCGCTTGTGATTATGTCCATGGGTATGACATTTGTTATCATCACAGGGGGCATCGACCTGTCAGTCGGAGGAAATATGGCCTTGTGTACCATATGTTCATCCATGTTGATTCGGCAGTATAACCTTCCGGTGATCGTGGGAGTACTGATCTGTCTGGCAGTAGGAGGTATTGTTGGCCTTTGCAACGGTTTTTGCGTGACGTCACTGGGTATCCCGCCGCTGCTTGCGACGATTGGCATGGACAGTGTGGCACGGGGGCTTGCCTATATCATCTGTAATGGTGCGACGATCAGCAATATGCCGGAGAGCTTCAAGACGCTGGGACGTGGATATGTGTTCAATGTGATCCCCATAGCGGCAATCATAGCGGCAGTTGTGGTTGTGATCTATGTCATTATACAGAATCATACCGCGTTTGCAGTCAGTACTTATGCAATCGGTGGGAATGAGCAGGCGGCATATCTTTCCGGTATAAAGACAAAAAACCTCTTAAGAAAAATATATGTGCTGATGGGAGTCACATGTGGTCTTGCAGCATACATCAATGCTTCACGGCTTGGAGTCGGACTGGCTTCTGTTGGAACGGATATGTCTTTTGACGCAGTTACAGCTACGGTTCTTGGCGGGACCAGTATTGCGGGGGGAAGCGGTAAAGTGCAAAGGGCAGTATTGGGAGCTTTTATCATTGGAGTTATTTTCAATGGTCTGACAATTTTAAATGTGCAGAGTTTTGAACAGCAGGTGGCAAAAGGCATGATATTGATACTGTCCATCGGAGTAGATACTGTTCGTAATAGAAAAGAAATCTGAGAAACGAAAGGAGGATATGTATATATGAAACTTCTGATTCAGGGAGCCGGTTACATCGGTGAAGTCCATTTGAAATCCATTGTAACTTATAAGCTGTGCGAAGTGGCACTGTGCGAAATGAATGAGGCCAGGCTTCAGGAGGTAGCCGCGAGATACCATGTAACAGAGACCTATACTTCTCTGGACGAAGCGCTGCAGCATCCGTTTGACGGGGTGATCATCTGTACACCTAATTTTGCCCATAAAGGCGATATGGAAAAGTGTATAAATGCGGGTTTGAATGTCATGCTGGAGAAGCCTATGGCAGAATCGCTTGAGTCGGCAGAAGAGATGTACAAACTGTGCAGCGAAAGCGGAAGATTTGCTTTTGTAGCATATTGCCTTCGTTTTGCCTCACCCTATCAGCGAATAAAAAAGATGATAGAAGAAGGAAAGCTTGGAAAAGTATTCAGCATCCGTGCTGCTGTGGCGGGGAAAAAGGCCATATCGGATGCGAAGACCAATTACCGTACGGTTAGAAAACTTGGCGGGGGTGTTATCAGTGATTTTTCACATGAGATTGATTATTCTCTGTGGTTTGCTGCTTCTCCAGTGGTTCGGGTTAAATGTATAGGGAATCAGGCGGTACATAAGGACTGGGATGTCCTTGACACGGCGGAACTTTTAATACAGTGTGAAAATGATATTATTTTGTCAGTTCATATGGATTTTCTGCAGCCTTATTTTGGACGGACGATAGAAATATATGGGACGAAGGGAGCCATCCGGTGGAGAGATAATGAATGTATTAAATTCTACGATATGGAGAAAGACCAGTGGGAGGATATGGATTCTGCCATAAACTGGGATCATGTCTATCGTGATGAGGTTATTCATTATCTGGATTGTCTTCAGAATAAAAAAAGGCCATTGATTGATGAGAAAAGCGGGTACGAAACATTTAAAGTAATTGCCGCATGTACAAAGAGTGCGGAAGAAAATATTTTTGATTAACGAGGAGGAAAACAGTATGTCTTCAGGAAAACTTGTTCATATGAATCGTATTTTTGATAAAACAGGCACATGCATTATATTTGCGGGCTGCCATCAGATGACCAGCAAAGATATTTATCCGGGACAGTTTGATGTGGTACAGTCATGCAAATATGCAATGGAAGGCGGTGCAACCTGTATTAACATTGGAAAGGGCATGATTCAGAAAGTAGTGCCGGTTTTAAAGCCCGATGTGGCAGTGCTCAATTATCTCCCTGTCTATCCGGCATACAGTGGAAATAACCCATATGAAATGATCGTTACCAGTACAGTGGAAGAAGCAGCGAGGAATGGTGCGGACGGGCTGGTCCTGCCAGTTGATTTTTATTCGGATGCTGCCAGTATGGCAATGAAGACGGTAGCGGAATATGTCCGTGAATGCGATAAATATGGACTCGCATTTATTGTAGAAGCGGAATATCCGACTTTTTATGAGACAAATGATGATAATGTAGAGAAATATGGTTCAGAATATCTGATGTTTGCGGGAAGAATCTGTTCGGAACTGGGTGTAGATGTCATATCCACAAATTATACCAATGATCCGGAATCTTTCAGGCAGATTATCGAATACGTAAAGATTCCGGTGCTGATCAACGGAGGCACGAAAGTGCCGGAAGATGAGTTTCTGAATATGATAGAAATCGTGGCAAAAGCAGGTGCGAAAGGCTGCCTGATCGGCCGCAATATATCTGAGGCAAAAGACCCTGCAGCGATGACAAAAGCGATTGGAGATATTTTCCGTCATGGCATCACGGGTGCAGAGGCATATTCAGAGCTGATAAAGTAAAGAAAGGAAGAAAGCCATGAGTAACTGTTTTGTTGGTATTGATATTGGATGCGGCGGTGCAAAAGCGTGCATTGTAGATGATCAGGGACATACGATCGGTTATGGTTTTCGGGAACATACTATCACAGTCTCTCATGCAAATGTCTGGTCAGAGACAGATCCGGATGAATATTGGAATAATATATGTGGGTTTCTCCGTAAGATCATTACGGAGAACCACCTGAACAGTTCTGATATACGGGGAGTCAGTGTCTCATCGGCTGTACCGGCGGTTGTAATGGTTGACCGGGATGGAAAGGTTATCAACAGAGGCTATAATTTTCTTGATAACCGTGCACAGGATATACTGGAAGAGATCAGAGAAAAGATTGGCCGGGAGCGCTGTTTTGAGGTGAGCGCATATAATGTGGATGAACAGTCGATCACATCCAGCCTGCTGTGGGAGAAAAAACACAGACCGGAAGATTACAGAAGGATTTATAAAGTCATGTCTCCGGATGGTTATGTGACATTTAAGCTTTGCGGCAGGATTCAGGCCAATTATTCTACAGGTACTTTTTTTGGACCCATTTTTGACATTCGCAGAAAATGTTATGATCAGGAGATCTGCAGGGAACTGGGAGTGGATATTGAGAAACTTCCTGATCTGTATCCATGTGAACAAATTGTGGGGGAAGTCACAAAAGAAGCAGCAGAATTAACCGGCCTTGCAAAAGGGACGCCAGTGATTGCCGGAACGGTTGATGCGTTTGCAGGATGGCTTGCAGGGGGAGCAACAGAAGCCGGACAGACTCAGATCAACCTGGGTACAGCAGCAGTACTTGGTATTATAATGGAAAAGCCTGTTTTTCTGGAACACATATGGAATTGCATCTATCCCGTTCATTCGGAGGACAACTATGTATGTTTTACCACAACGACTACAGGCGGTTATGTTATGCGCCATCTGAGAAATAATTTTTCCAGATATGAGCAGTCTGTAGAGAGTGTAGGCGGCTATGATGCATATGATTTGTTAAATCTTGATGCACAGAGGATTCGTCCCGGATCAGAAGGCCTGATCACACTGCCGTATTTTATGGGCGCACGCATACCGGAATTCAACATGAATGCCTGCGGGAGTGTGTTTGGATGGAACATGAATACGACGAAAGCGCATCTGGTCCGTTCGATGATGGAAGGGGTGGCCATGTCCGCTTATCGCCAATACAGTGCCATTATGCAGCAGGGAATAGAGACGAAAGGGCCGATTGTCATGAATGAGGGTGGCGCCAAAAGTGCTTTGTGGCGGCGTATCTTCACGGATGTATTCGGACATCCCACCGTTATGTTGAAAAACCGTACAGGAGCACCATATGGAAATGCGATCCTGGCAGGGGTCTCTACCGGATATCTGCCTGATTATTCAGTATCCGGACAGTGGGCAGAATATGTGGACTATATGGAGCCTGACCAGAAAAACCATGAAATGTATATGGACTATTATACATTATTCTGTTCGATCTACGGACATTTGCAGGAAGATTATGATCTGCATGCGTCTTTACGGAAAAAATATGCGGAAGAATAGGAGAATGATGTGATTCGCGATTTTGAATACAGACAGGAAGATGAGAGGATATTTGCAGAGGAATTTCGTGACAGGATTCCGGAAAAAATATATGACAGCCATGTTCATCTGTGGGCGAAAGACAACCTGAATATTTCCAAAGCAGAATACGGGATTTATAAAGTCTATAAGCCCTGGACGGATTTTGATTATATGGAAGAATTTCTGTATGAAGATTATATGGCTTGCGCGAAACAGGCATTTCCCGGAAAAAGACTAATGCCAATGGGCTTTGGCTCTCCTTTTCCGCAGATTGACCGGGACCGAACCAATGCCTATATCCTGGATACAGCTCAGAAAAAGAATATGCCTTTTTATTATATTCCAGGCCAGTTTGAAGATATGTTCGAGACAGAACAAAAACTTCATCTGTTAAAGAGAAAAGGTTTTCTTGGCCTGAAGCCATATCCTGATATTCCCGTTGTAGAAGGCAGGGAGGCAGGCATTTACGATATGCTGAACCGCTCTGCTTTGGAATACGCGAACAAATATGGTCTGTATGTTGTACTTCATATTCCCAGGAAAGAGAGGCTTCGTTCTCCGGATAACAGAAGAGAATTAATAGAATGTATTACAGAATATCCTGATATTGGATTTATTATGGCACATGTGGGCCGGGCATTCACGTATTATGACGTGAATGGAAGTATTGATTTTTTGCTGCCGCATGAAAATGTACTGTTTGATACAGCACTCATTAACAGTGAGACTGTATTGACATATCTACTGCAGAATACAGATGCTTCGAGGGTTCTGTTCGGCTCTGATGCTCCTCTTGCATTTGCTCGTGGAAAGGATATTACAGTAAATAACAGGCATTATTATGTATCGGAAAATATGGTTCCATGGGGAATGGGGCCAGGTGAAGCGGTTTCGCCACATTTTACATTTTATATTTATGAGGAAATCCGTGCAATGCTGTATGCGTCGAAGCAGGTATATGGAAAAGCAGAGACGGATCCCCTGGAAAAAATATTTTATAAAAATGCTGCCGATATCCTCAATAAACGGGGGATACCCGATATTTTATTGTGAGATTCCTGGGTAAAATAGAATCAGAAAATCGCTGTTACTATGAAGTGACTGCTTCATGTGACAGCGATTTTTGTTGTTGTCATTTTTATTCTGACAGATGTTGGATCAGTCCAATCAATCATCACAAAGGTGGCATACAGATTGTACAATTTGGAAATGTGTATTATGATAATATTGTTTCAATGAGCGGTTATAGATTTGTTTTACATAAATAATGGGAGGATACCTGTGTTTGATTTTGGGATTGAAGAAACGAAGAGAAAACTCCGGAATTTACTTGACATGATATAAGAAAAGCGTCTGAAACAAAAGATGCAGCTGCGTCAAGAGACAAAAAATAAAATGACAGGAGATAATGCGATGGGGAAAAGGAAGCGAACATGGGGACATATGATTTTGCTGGTCTGTGTGCTGTTGTCTGTCTATATCATTCTCTGCGCAGTTGTAAATCCGGAGCAGATCCTTCCACGGACATCCGTAGATGGAGTGTCGCTTGAAGAAAAGACAGAGGAGGAAGCAGTCCGGATGCTGGAAGAGGAGGTTCGTTCCCGCCGGGAGGAGGCTGTGCTGACAGTGTCTTTTGAAGGACAGGAGTATCGGGTGGATGTGAGGCCGGCGCTGGAGTATGACTGTAAAGCAATGGCAGAGAAGGTACTGAGTCCGTGCCGGGCAATGTTCCTGCTGCGTGGAGGACATCTTTTGAAGTCTGTGCTTACAGGAAGGAATCTGGAATTGATACCTGCCATAGATCAGGAGCTCCTTTTGGAAGCGGTTGAGGACAGCAGCATTCTGGAGGCAGACAGCAGGACGGAGACTTATTATAAGGAAGAAAATGGCCAGCTGGCAATCACGGTTGGAAAATCAGGACGGAAGGTTGACGAAGAAAAACTCCTGGAAGCAGTTCGGGAAGCCGTCCTGTCCGGTGATCATGGAAAAGTTCTGCCCTGTCCGGCAGTCGAGGTGGCAGCAGAACCGGTAGATCTGGAGCGGATTCATGAGGAAATCTGTCAGGCAGCAGTGAACGCCACACTGGATCCGGTAAATGGATATGAGATTATTCCCTCTGTTACAGGAGTGGATTTTGACATGGAATATGCAATAGACCTGCTGGAGCAGGCGCAGGAGGGAGATACGGTTACGATTGATTTGATCCGTACCGAACCGGAGATCAGTACGAAAGATTTGGAAAAGCATCTCTTTCGGGATATCCTGGCTGAATTTTCTACTGTTGTCGGCGGAAGTGAGAACCGTAAGACCAATATCCGTATCGCGACGGAAAGATGCCGGGAGATCATCCTGAATGCAGGAGATGAATTTTCTTTTAATCACACGGTAGGCGAGCAGACTGCAGAGACCGGATTTAAAAAAGCCAATGCTATACTGGACGGGAAGATCATTCAAGCATATGGGGGTGGGATCTGTCAGGTATCTACGACGATTTTCGAGGCAGCGCTGTACGCAGGACTGGATATCCCGGAACGCTGGTGCCATACTTATATCTCCAGCTATGCAGATCCCGGAATGGATGCAGCTGTTGCATGGGATGCCCTTGATCTGCGGATTGTCAACAATCGGAAATATCCGGTGATGCTTGAAGTGGTCTATGAGGGCGGTCTCCTGACAGCAACGTTTTGGGGAACCAAAACAGAAGATACGTCAATCGACATTGAGACAAAGTCAATTTATGATTCCAGCGATCTGCTGAAAGTGACGACATTCAGAAAGATTTACAGTCCGGACAGAAGCCATTTCTTTATGGAAGAGATCTCTTACAGCGAATATCTGAATCCCTCAAAAAGAGTAGATTAATGGTCAGACACTGCTATGGGGATGCGGCCAGCATGGTGAATTACAGAAAATCAATAAAAAAGGATAAAAGACATTGTAGTGTCAAGAGAAATTGACTATAATCATAGAAAAGAGAAGGAGGGCTCATATGTCTTTAAACAAAAATTTTCTATGGGGCGGCGCTCTGGCGGCGCATCAGTTTGAAGGAGGCGTTTTAAACACCTCAAAGGGTTACAGTGTGGCGGATGTGATGACTGCCGGTGCCCACGGCGTTCCGCGTGTGATTACAGACGGCATCAAAGAGGGGGAATATTACCCGAACCATGTCGGCATTGATTTTTATGGTCATTATAAGGAAGATATTGCTATGTTCGCGGATCTGGGGTTTAAGTGCTTCAGAACCTCGATTGCATGGACGCGTATTTTCCCCAATGGCGATGAGGCAGAGCCGGATGAAGAAGGGCTTCAGTTCTATGATGATGTGTTTGATGAACTGCTGAAATATGGAATTGAGCCGGTCATTACTTTGTCGCATTTCGAGATGCCTTATCATCTGGCAAAAGAATATGGCGGATTCATGAACCGTAAGACCATTGATTTCTTTGTGAAGTTTGCGGAAACCTGCTTTAAGCGTTACAAGGACAAGGTTAAATACTGGATGACCTTCAATGAGATCAATAACCAGATGAACTACAAAAATGATATTTTCGGCTGGACAAACAGCGGCGCGCATTTTGGAAATTATCCGAATCCGGAAGAAGCCATGTATCAGTGTGGACACTATGAACTGGTTGCAAGTGCGAAGGCAGTGAAGATCGGCCATGAGATCAATCCGGATTTCAAGATCGGAAACATGATCGCGATGGTGCCGATTTATCCGTATTCCTGCCGTCCTGCAGATATGGTTCTGTCTGTCCAGCAGATGCATGACCGCTGGTTCTTCTGCGATGTGCAGTGCCGTGGGCATTATCCTGCTTATACCTTGAAGATGTTCGAAAGAAAAGGCTTCCACCTGGATATGACAGAAGAGGACAAACAGGCTCTGGCGGAAGGCACAGTTGACTATATCGGATTTTCCTATTATATGACCAATTGTGTGGATTCTACGGTTCACAACGATGTCTCCAAAGCGCTGGACGGCTCCAGTGAGCACTCAGTTAAAAACCCATTTATCAAGGAATCTGACTGGGGATGGGCGATTGATCCGGAAGGACTGCGTTATGCGCTGAATATTTTCTATGAGAGATATGAAAAGCCGTTATTCATTGTAGAAAATGGCTTTGGCGCGATTGATGTGAAAGAGGAAGACGGTTCCTGCCACGATCCTTACCGCATTGATTATTTAAGAGCGCATATTCAGGAGATGAAAAAAGCCGTGGAAGAAGACGGTGTGGATCTCATGGGCTATACTCCCTGGGGATGCATTGACTGTGTGTCATTTACCACTGGTGAGATGAAAAAGCGTTATGGATTTATCTATGTAGACAGAGATAACGAAGGAAACGGAACCCTGGAGAGAAGTAAGAAGGATTCTTATGACTGGTATAAGAAGGTTGTTGCAAGTAATGGAGAGGATCTGGATTAAGACTGTGATCTGCCATCATGGATGATCCAGGATAAAAAGTCGGGAAAGTCCGTCCCGGCTGTATGATAAGCGCTTGTATGGAATGTATCGGACAGTGAATCGGTTTTGTCCGTCTCAATCGGACTTGGACGTCCGTTTGAGACAGACAAAACCGACCCACTGTCCGCTCCAATCCATACAGCGCTGCTTATCATACAGTCGGGACTGCATTTTCCGGCATCCCTTTCATTTTGTGATATAAGTCATAGTTTTTGACGAGCACAATACATAATAAAAATGTGATTATATTCACAAAAACCCCAATAAAAGTGTGAGGAACATCAGCAGCACGCCTGAATCCATATGGATGTGGACAGGTATCTCAGCGCTTCCTGTATTTAATGGATGGGCGTCCTCCGGTAGAATAGTCTGCCTGGCTTATGATCTCGTGATTTTCCAGCAGATAGTTCATATATCGGCGGACTGTGATTCGTGAAAGGCTGACCCTGGCGGCAATTTCATTACTGCTTAAAAAGACGTCTGCGTTTTCTTCCAGGCAGTTTCGGATCGTCTGCAGCGTCTGGAACTGCAGTCCTTTTTCAAGCGGCAGTGACACAGGGGCAGCCGGATGCGGAGACAGGATTCGGTCAATGGTATCCTGGCTCAATGGCCCGGTTTCTCTTAAAAGTTTTCTGTAATCTGTATATTTCTGGACTGCATTTTGAAAGCGTTCAAAGGTGAATGGTTTTACCAGATAGTCAATGATTCCCAGATGCAGGACCTCCTGAATCTCTTTTACGCTGTTTGCGGCTGTGATCATGATAAAATCCAGACGGATCCGATCCTCGTGACATGCCAGAATGAACTGCCTGCCATCCATGACGGGCATATAATAATCGATGATGGCGAGATCTGCCGGATGCTTTTTCAGATATTGCAACGCCTCTTTCCCGTTCCGAAATTCGCCGATTACCTGGAACAGAGGATTTGCCTGTAAGTATTGCTGGTTTATGGATGCCACCATTGGATCATCCTCTACAATGATTACTTTGTACATGGTTCTCCTTTCTTCAGATTGGAAGTACAATTTCTATAGAAGTTCCCATTCCTTTTTCCGTATCAATATGAATCGTTCCCTCATAGCAGTCAATGATTTCTTTCATCAACGCATATCCTGTCCCATGTCCTTCCCCTTTGGTGGTAGTGTGCCGGTCGTAGATTGCAAACAGGATGTCTTCCGGGATCCCTCCGCCTGTGTCATCACAGGTGATGATGGTATGTTTATTTTCCGAATAGATTCCAAGTTCAATCTCTTTTACCGGATAGTCGGAGCTGTTCAGCTCGTCCATGGCGTTTTCTATTAGATTTCCCACCAGAGTAATATAACAGTCTACAGGCAGTTCCCGTTCTTTCGTATGGAAGTAACTGTCTGGTTTCAGAGAAAATTGAATGCCCAGTTCACTGGCACGGATGGATTTCCCAATAAGTAACGCGGCAAGATTGGAGAGCGGAATCAGGCGGCTTAGCTGGCTGACTGCTTCACTGGAAGCAAGGGAAGAATTAATGATATATTCCTTTGCTTTTTCTGTCTCTTTCATTTCCAGAAATCCCAGGATGATATGAAGTTTATTCTTGAATTCATGGTTGACAGCACGGAGAGTGTCAATCATGTATCTGGCTCCGGTCAGTTCTTCCGCAAGCTTTGTCAGTTCTGTCTTATTCCGGGAAATGGATACAGCCCCGATCAGTTGTTCCTGATGATAGACAGGGATTCTGGTGGAAAGGATATTCTGGTCTTTGATCACTTCGGTTACATTGTATTCGGCCGTGCCTGTCTGTAAGGTGTGGACAAGTTTTGACTTTGGATGTATCAGTTTTACCGGTTTTCCTTCTATAGATATATCAGGAGGAATGTCAAGGATCTTCTGGGCTGCCTGGTTGACCAGGATGATGTCACCATCCGCATTGACAGCGCAGATTCCTTCCTCCAGTGCATTGATGACTTCTGTACGTTCTATATAAAGCCTGCAGAATTCTTCCGGCTGATAACCCAGCAGGATCTTTTGGATCCGATGCTCAAAGATCCATGCCAGACCGCATCCGGCCAGGATCAGCAGCAGGAAAATGACCAGATAAATGGTGATGAGCTGGCGGCGGATCTGTGCCAGGCTTGAGATCAGCACAGAAGCGACTACAAAGCCGATGATCGTTCCATCCTCATCATATACCGCATGGAACGCCCGCCTCTGCATGCCCAGAGTTCCTTCGGCTTCCGAGATATAAGGTGCGGAACCTTCCAGAATATCTGCCTGGTCATCGCCTTTGAACCGTTCCCCTATGCGGGATTTGTCATTATGGTAATGTCGGATACTGTCCGTATCGCATATGACGACGATATCCACCTGTTCCAGAGAATCCACAAGAAGATCCAGCTGTCTCCACAGGGCATCGTCTGCATGGCGGGTCTTCAAAAGCTCTTTTACATCTTCAAGGTCGGCGACCATGGCTGCCACGTCGCGGATGGAAGCGTCCAGATCTGTCTGCCGGATATGGAGTGCCAGATAGAGACTGATGCTTCCTGTAAGCAGGACAGAAGCCAATACCAAAAGCAGGTTGTGGATATATAATTGTGTAGAAATCTTTGTACGATTGTTATTCATGTGGCTGTTCTCCTCTGTTTTTCATTCTATAAGAACTTTATAAAATTGACAATTCTATTTCCATTTACTTTACTTACAAAACCCATAGATTAGTTACATAAACTTTTCATTTGATGAAAATACGGTATTCTGAACTCAGCAAGAAATTTTGGAGATTTCATCAAGGAGGAAGAAGCAATGGATTTTAATCAAAGGAGCTTAAAGATGCATGAGGAGAACAGCGGAAAGGTAGAGATCAGATCAAAGGTTTCCGTTAAGACAAGGGACGACCTGAGCACTGCCTATACTCCTGGAGTCGCAGAACCATGCCGTAAGATTGCCGCAAATAAGATGGAGATCTATCGTTATACTGCCAAAGGAAACCTGGTGGCCGTCGTATCGGATGGTACCGCTGTCCTGGGGCTTGGAGATATCGGGCCAGAAGCAGCCATGCCGGTGATGGAAGGGAAGTCGATCTTATTTAAGGAATTTGGCGGCGTGGATGCTTTTCCGATCTGTCTGGATACAAAAGATGTAGATGAGATTGTAGAGACTGTGATACGTATGGCTCCCACTTTTGGAGGGATCAATCTGGAAGACATTTCTGCTCCCAGATGCTTTGAGATTGAGGAAAAGCTGAAAAAGGCGCTGGATATTCCGGTATTCCATGATGACCAGCACGGAACGGCAA
>CAMWMT010000005.1 GCA_947175375.1 uncultured Clostridiaceae bacterium
GACTGGAGGTGCAGGTCATATGAGTGAAAAAAAACAGCTGCGGGTGCTGGCTCTAGACAGTTCCGGACTGGTCGCTTCTGTGGCACTTGTGGAGGAAGACGGACTGGAAAGCAGTCTGCGGGCGGAATATACGATTAATCATAAGAAGACCCATTCCCAGACGCTGCTTCCTATGCTGGATGAGATTGTGCAGATGACGGAGCTGGATTTAAACAGTGTGGATGCCATAGCGGTGGCCGCCGGGCCGGGCTCCTTTACTGGGCTTCGGATTGGTTCCGCCACGGCTAAAGGGCTTGGTTTCGCGTTAGAAAAACCGCTGGTGGCGGTGCCTACGCTGGATGCGCTGGCATACAATCTATACGGCACGGAAAAGATTATCTGTCCGCTGATGGATGCCAGAAGGAATCAGGTCTATACCGGGATCTATGAATTTCAGGGAAAACGTCTGAACTGTCTGGAGCCGCCTGCGGCTCTGGATATCATGGAGATCGCGGAAAAACTCTGTGCGAGGAAGCGGGATGTGATTTTTTTGGGAGACGGGGTACCAGTATATCATTACCGGCTCACGGAAGTTCTGATGGCAGAGCTTTACGCTGCAGGGAAGAAAATCGATTATGCCCCCGCACATCTGAACAGGCAGAGAGCAGCGGCTGTGGGGACACTGGCACTTCAGTATATCCGGGAAGGCAAGATTCAGACGGCGGCAGAGCATCGTCCGGATTACCTTCGGCTGTCCCAGGCTGAGAGAGAACGTGCGGAAAAAGAGCAGGAGCAGAAGGAGAACCACGCATGATACGCAGGATGCGTGAGACGGATCTGTCCGGTGCAGCAGAACTGGAGAGACGGTATTTTTCCATGCCCTGGTCCAGGAAACAGCTTCAGGAAAGCCTTGAGAATCCGGATTACCTGTTCCTTGTTCTGGAAACAGACGGGAAAATCGCTGGTTATGCCGGACTTGTGCAGGTCATGGATGAGGGCGATATTACCAATGTAGTGCTGGCGGAGGAATCCCGGGGGATGGGGCTTGGGAAAGCACTGGTAAGAGCGCTGCTGGAAGAAGGACAGAAGCGAGGGATACGGGAATTCACGCTGGAAGTAAGAGTCAGCAATACCTGTGCAATCCATGTCTATGAAGAACTGGGATTTGTAAAGGAAGGTATCCGGAAACGATTTTATGAAAAGCCGTCTGAAGATGCATGGATTATGTGGAAAAGAGATGGCAGTGGTTCCCTATTTATTTAAGTCTGGAGGCAATATATAATCTCCATGTAAGCAAGAAAGCTGTGATACGGGGAGGATAAAGATATGCGCCAGTATATGGGAACAGAAGAGAAAATTTTGAAAAAAATCGTCTGCAATCAGTGCGGGCGGGAATTGAAACTGGAAAATGGAATCGTGCAGGAAGGCGTATTCTCAGGGGATGCCCGTTGGGGATATTTCTCTGAGAGAGACGGAGAGAATCATCAGTTCGATCTGTGTGAGACGTGCTATGAGCGTCTGATCAGAGGATTTGTGATTCCTGTCACGGTGGAAGAAGAGACGGAACTTTTGTAAGAACTTTAAATTTAGGAGAAAATATGCTTGATATCTGTCTGTTGGGGAGCGGAGGCATGATGCCGCTTCCCTATCGTTGGTTGACTTCCCTGATGGTGCGTTATAATGGAAGCAGTCTGCTGATTGACTGCGGAGAGGGAACACAGATCGCCATTAAGGAAAAAGGATGGAGCTTTAAGCCCATTGATGTTATTTGTTTTACACATTATCATGGAGACCATATCAGCGGTCTTCCGGGACTTCTGTTGACTATGGGAAATGCAGACCGGACGGAACCGCTGACTCTGATCGGGCCGAAAGGGCTGGAACGGGTGGTGAATTCCCTGCGGGTCATTGCCCCGGAGCTGCCGTTTCCCATCCAGTTCAGAGAGATCAAAGGATCGGAGGAGGAGTTCTGCCTGAATGGTTATCGCCTGAAAGCGTTTAAAGTAAATCATAATGTACTGTGCTACGGTTACACGCTGGAGCTGGACCGCGCCGGACGGTTCCAGCTGGAAGAAGCGTTGCGTCTGGATATTCCGAAAAAGTACTGGAGCCGGCTTCAGAAGGGCGAGACAATCGTAGCAGAAGAAGGAACCTATACGCCGAATATGGTTCTGGGGAAACAGCGAAAGGGAATCAAGCTTACGTACTGTACGGATACCAGACCGGTTCCTGCGATTGTGGAAAATGCCCGTCATTCCGATTTGTTCATCTGTGAGGGGATGTATGGAGAGAAGGAGAAAGAAGCAAAAGCGAGAGAACATAAGCATATGACCTTCTACGAAGCGGCAGAGCTGGCAAAATCTGCGGAAGTAAAAGAAATGTGGCTGACCCATTACAGTCCGTCCCTGACGCGCCCGGAGGAGTATATGGAAGAAGTGCGGAGCATCTTCCCGGCGGCAAAGGCAGGGAAGGATAAGATGTCAGTGGAACTGGATTTTGAAAAGGAAGAGTGAGCGGTGGATATGGAAGAAAAAAAAGAGATATTGATTCTGGCGATTGAAAGCTCCTGTGATGAAACCGCGGCAGCCGTTGTGAAGAACGGCAGAGAAGCTCTGTCAAATGTCATCTCTTCTCAGATCGACCTGCATACCCTGTATGGAGGAGTCGTCCCGGAGATCGCATCGCGAAAGCATATCGAGAAGATCAATTATGTTATCCAGGAAGCACTGGATCAGGCGAATGTGACACTGAAAGATCTGGATGCCATCGGGGTGACCTATGGTCCCGGACTGGTAGGTGCGCTTCTGGTTGGAGTTGCAGAAGCAAAGGCGATCAGCTATGCAGCAAAGTTGCCATTGATCGGAGTACATCATATCGAGGGACATATTTCAGCCAATTATATTGAACATAAGGATCTGGAACCTCCGTTTATCTGCCTGGTCGTGTCGGGAGGGCATACTCATCTGGTAATTGTGCGTGATTATGGAGAATACGAGATCATAGGGCGGACCAGAGATGATGCGGCAGGCGAAGCGTTTGACAAGGTGGCCCGTGCCATCGGGCTGGGATATCCGGGAGGACCGAAGATCGACCGGGTATCCAAAGAAGGAGATCCGGATGCCATTCATTTTCCACGGGCAAAGGTAGAGGGAGCTCCTTATGATTTCAGCTTCAGCGGTGTGAAATCAGCCGTATTGAACCATATCAACGGATGCAGGATGAAAGGAGAAGAGATCTGCCAGGCGGATATCGCGGCATCGTTTCAAAAAGCGGTCTGTGATGTGCTGGTATCCCATGCAATAGATGCAGTAAGGGATTATAAAATGCCGAAGCTAGTTCTTGCAGGAGGAGTTGCCTCTAATTCCACGCTGCGTTCCATGATGGAAGAAGCATGCCGGAAGGAAAAGATTCCTCTGTATTATCCGTCGCCCGTATTATGTACGGACAATGCAGCGATGATTGGCGCAGCGGCGTATTATGAGTACCAGAGAGGCGTCCGGCATGGGCTGGATCTGAACGCAGTCCCGAATCTGAGACTGGGAGAGCGATAGGAGAGGGTATGGAAAAAGCACATTGCACAGCCATCGTACTGGCAGGGGGACGTGGAAAACGTATGGGGATGTCGCAGTCCAAAATGTATCTGCAGATTCAGGATAAGCCGGTTCTGTATTATTCCCTGGATGTATTTGAGAAGTCCGGGGTGGTCGATGAGGTAATTCTGGTAGTTGCAAAGGGTCAGATACCTTATTGCCGTCAGGAGATTGTGGAAAAATATGGTTTTCAAAAAATAAAGATCATTGTAGAAGGCGGAGCAGAACGTTATCATTCGGTGTGGGAAGGACTTCGTGTCCTGGAAAAAGAGCACAGAAAAGGCGGTTATGTATTCATCCATGACGGCGCGCGCCCTTTCATCAACGAAGAAATACTGGAACGTGCATACCGGAAAGTCTGCGAAAGCCGTGCCTGCGTCGTCGGGATGCCGGTGAAGGATACGATCAAGATCGCGGACGAAAAAGGCTGCATCCGCATGACCCCCAACCGCAGCCTGGTGTGGCAGATTCAGACGCCACAGGTATTTGCAGAAGAACTGATCATTCCTGCATATCGGGAAGTGATTGAGAAGGAGAAAGAGCTTCTGGAACAGGGAATCCAGATCACAGATGATGCGATGGTGGTGGAAAATGTTTGCGGCTGTCCGGTACATCTGGTAGAGGGTTCCTATGGGAACCTGAAAATCACGACGCCGGAGGATCTGGAGATCGCGAAGATATTTGTTGGGGATAAGGAATGAGCAAAAGGTAAGGGGCTGTCGGGAAACCCGGCCCCGGCTGTATGATAAGCGCTTGTATGGAGTGTATCGGACAGTGAATCGGCTTTGTCTGTTTCAATCGGACTCAGACGTCCGCTTGAGACAGACAAAACCGACTCACTGTCCGCTCCAATCCACACCGCGCTGCTTATCATACAGCCAGGGCTGCATTTCCGGCATCCTCCGAATCGCCATATTTTATACCATCTGTCAATCCTTTGCAAGCTCTGTTGCTGCTGTCACCAGCCCCGCAATCTTCTGGATCTCCGATGGGATAATAATCTTCGTCGCCTGTCCGTCTGCAGCCTTGATAAATGCCTCCAGGCTCTTAAGCTGGATCACTGCTTCGTCCACTCCCACTTCCTTCAGGAAACGAAGTCCGTCTGCATTGGCCTGTTGTACCTTCAGGATCGCCTCAGCCTGACCTTCTGCTTCCTTGATCATCTTCTCTTTCTCTGCCTCTGCCTTCAGGATCGCCGCCTGCTTCTCTGCCTCGGCATCTAGGATCGCAGATTCCTTATGGCCTTCTGCCACCAGGATCGTGGACTTCTTCTCACCTTCTGCCCTCAGGATCGCCTCACGGCGCTCACGCTCCGCCTTCATCTGCTTCTCCATGGCATCCTGAATTGCCGCCGGCGGAATGATATTCTTAAGTTCCACACGATTTACCTTGATTCCCCATGGATCAGTCGCTACATCCAGCGATGCACGCATCTTGGTATTGATCGTCTCGCGGGAAGTCAGGGTCTGGTCCAGCTCCAGGTCTCCGATAATGTTACGGAGCGTCGTCGCTGTCAGATTCTCAATTGCCATGATCGGGTTCTCCACACCATAGGCAAAGAGCTTCGGATCCGTGATCTGGAAAAATACGACGGTATCGATCCGCATCGTTACATTATCCTTGGTGATCACCGGCTGCGGCGCAAAATCCACCACCTGCTCCTTCAGGGTCACTTTTCTCGCCACCCGGTCGATAAAAGGAGCCTTAAAATGAATTCCCACACCCCAGGTCCCATTATAGGCGCCCAGACGCTCCATGACCATCGCTGTCGCCTGAGGCACGATCTTGATGCATGATGCAAAAATGATCAGGATCACTAACACTAATATCGCTACTAATACTGGCATTTCATTCCTCCTATTATAGTTCCGCATCCATCCGAAGAATGCCCCTTGTCTGGAAAAATTTCCGACCGAATTCTCGTTCGGAAATCCTTCCGGCATTCTTCGGATAGATGCTGTTTTTTAAGTTCCGCATTCATCCGAAGAATACCCCTTTGTCTGGAAGGATTTCCGCTCACATCCGTTCCCGGAAATCCTTCCGGCATTCTTCGGATAGATGCTGTTTTGTTTACAGTTCCTGTTTTATCTCTTCCACAATCAGCTTCACGCCTTCTATGGCACAGATCTTCACCTTACTTCCTGCCGGTATCCTGCAACCGTCTTCTCTGCTTCGTGCAGTCCAGCTTACATCAGACAGGATTACCTCTCCGCTCTGGACAAGATTATCGATATCCGTAGTCACAACTGCGATCCGCCCGATCAGGCTTTCCGCATTCGTCTTCACATGGCCGCTGCGCATATACCGCACCGCTATGGGTCGAGTCACGACCAGAAGAACCAGGGACAATACTACAAATATGGTTCTCTGCATTGCCACTCCTGCACCAAGAAAGGTGGAGAAAAATGCCACCATGGCGCCACCCGCAAACCAGATCGTTGTCAGTCCCATTGTCGCTATCTCAATGATCAACAACACAATCACCAGTCCCAGCCACAAGATTGCCGGATCGATTGACATCATGATGCTGTACCTCCGTTCCTCAAATAGTTGTAACCATTATACAACACTTTGATGCAGTTGACAATTACAAATCCACGCACCTGTGACAGTCAAAATTTTGCAATAAAGGAGCTGTCGAAAAATTCAGTCCCGGCTGTATGATAAGCGGCGCTGTGTGGATTGTATCGGACTTAAGAACAGGCTTTGTCTGTCTCAGGCGGACATAACATGTCCGAATGAGGCAGACAAAGCCTGTTCTTAAGTCCGATACACTCCATACGAGCGCTTATCATACAGCCGGGACGACATTTCCCGACAACCCCTTCTTTCGATCTATAATCTTCATTAATAAAACACATGGCTTCCAATAACGATACCGTCAATCCCTCCGGCACGGCGAAAATGCGTAAGGCTTCCGATCGTCGTCTCCCCGTTGATCGCTGCCTGTGCTGCCTGCATACAACTTCCTTTCGGACCAGATGCCATAATGGATGCCACTGCACCGGTCGCTGCCGGGCCAAACTGTCCCGGTGCGGAGATCACGCCCTGAATCGTATTGGGATATGCCCCGCTTCTGACACGATTCATAACAACTGCCCCTACTGCAAGCTGTCCCTCGTAAGGCTGATTTCCTGCCTCTGCCTGGATCAGAGCCGCCAGCAAGGTCACTTCATCTCCGGATGCCGCTACCGCTCCAAGATTTGCCGTTCTCTTCGCTTTTTCTTCCTCGGCTTTCTTTGCCGCCTCTTCTGCCTCTATGGCTTCGATCGTTTTGGCCTCTCCATAATCGTAATCAACTTCTACATACTCTGCGGAGATATAATTCACATCTCCATCTGAATAGACAATTTCCAGCCAGCCATCTTCTTCCTCTCCAACTTCAATGGTCTCTCCCATCCCGATCAGATCAATGACCGGAGCGTCTGTATTCGCCTCATCTCTTACCTTCAGCGTCTGGGCAGTAATCGTTGCGACCTTAGCCACATCCTCTGCGGCCCGTTCTTCTGCTTCCCGGCCAAATGCCAGATAATCATTGCTGACCCATCCGGTCACATCACCGGACTGAATCAGGGTCCATCCATCTACCTGATCGATGATATCGCCAGCATTTCCTTTGAACATCTTACCGATCACAGCTGAATCTGCAGAAGCATCTGCACGGACACTGACGGAATCCTCCACTTTCGCCATGACTTTGCCGTCCCATTTATCTTCTGCCAGCAGCTCATCCACATCCTCAGCGGTAAGCTGACTCATCAATGCGTTTAATGTATCCTCTCCTTCGGTTCCCAGACCTGCAAATCCGGTCAGGCACAGCCACATCGCCGTAAAGAGAAGCACGGCCGTTCCTTTTTTCCACATCTGTATTCCCTCCTATATATTACAAATTTATTACATATATTACGGAGATTTTAGCAGATGTTACGCCACTTGTCAACATTTCATTACAATTTTGCATCATAAATGCATCAAAGGCCTACCGGCGCTGCCGGCAGACCTCGTACATCAAAATGGATGCAGCAACTGCTGCATTCAGAGATTCCAATTTTCCATGCATCGGAATACGGATACGAACATCCGCTTTCCCACTCAACTCCTCGCTCAGACCATTTCCTTCATTTCCAATAAAGAAAGCACAGCCTGTCCGATAATCCTCCTCATCATAGCAGCGCTTCCCTTTCAGATGAGCCGCATAGGTGCGGACTCCTTTCTCCTTCAGAACCGGAAGCACTTCCTTCAGATCTTCTACATAGAGAAATGGCATCCGGTAGACAGAACCCATCGTCGCACGGATGACTTTGGGATTATACAGATCAACAGCCGTTCGGTTCAGGATGACTCCGTCAACGCCTGCGCCCTCTGCGGTCCGCATGATCGTGCCGAGATTACCCGGATCCTGCAGGTCTTCCAACAGCAGAAGATGCGGCGCATCCTTTTTCAGCAGATCAGCAAGCGTATAATGATACTGCTTCAGCACACACAGGATCCCCTGCGGCGTCTTCGTATCGCTGACGGCCGCAAACACATGGTCTGACAGTACCTCTGCTTCCAGACCATAGAGAAGATCTGACCCCTGTTCCTCATACAGCGTCTTTGATATGTATACCTTCTGAATCTGGTCCTTTGGAGCTTCCCGGAACATCTTCATACCTTCTGCAAGAAAGACATCCTGCTCCTTCCGAAGCTTTGCTTTTTTCAAAAGCTGCTGCAGATTCTTCACCTGCGGATTTGACGTGCTCGTGATCATTACTTCGACATATCTCTGGCAACTTCCAGCATATACGGCGAGATCTCCTTCTTCATTGCCAAAGCTTCATCAATGTCAAAATCGGTGAATACACCATTCTTATAGGCGACTACCCGGTTGGTCTTCCCCTGGCAGAGCAGGTCCACTGCAAGACTTCCCATCATGGTCGCATACACACGGTCCCGACAGGTGGGATTACCACCACGCTGCATATAACCCAGGATCGTGGCGCGGGTCTCCATACCGGTTGCTGCTTCGATTCTCCGTGCCATAGAGGTAGAATGCCCGATGCCTTCCGCATTGATGATGATGTAATGCTTCTTTCCCATCTTCCGATTCCTAATGATATCATTGATGATGCTCTGCTCATCATAGTCATATTTCTCTGGAATGATGATATCCTCTGCTCCATTGGCAATACCGCTCCACAGCGCAATATATCCTGCGTCTCTTCCCATGACCTCAATGATGCTGCAGCGCTCATGAGAAGTAGAGGTGTCACGAACCTTGTCGATGGCATCCATGGCCGTATTCACTGCAGTGTCAAATCCGATGCTGTAATCCGTACAGGCAATATCCAGATCGATCGTACCGGGAACACCTACCGTGTTGATCCCTTGAGCGGCCAGCTTCTGAGCTCCTGCAAAGGAACCGTCTCCGCCGATGACTACCAGACCGTCAATCCCATACTGCCTGCAGATCTCCGCGCCTTTGCGTTGCCCTTCTTCCGTCCGGAATTCCGAACAGCGCGCTGTGAACAGGATCGTTCCGCCTTTATCCAGTGTATCACTGACCGCTTCCCTTCCCATTTCCACAATATCCTCTTCCAGAAGTCCCTGATAACCTCTTCGGATTCCCATTACCTTCTTGCCGTTGGCGCGTGCTTTCCGCACGACTGCACGGATCGCAGCATTCATGCCCGGGGCATCGCCGCCGCTTGTCAAAACTCCGATTGTATTAATTTCCTTTGCCATGGTTCTTCCTCCGCAAAAATTGTTAGTTTTATTTTAATTCATTTTCGCAGTATTTTCAATACGCTTCTGGACAGCTTTTACATTTTTCTCGCCGAATGATTCATACAGCTTTCCAAGAAGCTCTGCATTCACTTGTACGTTTCGACTGGCAGGAAGCATCTTTTTCTGATTCTCTTTTTTCACGTAGATGATCACCCTGTCTTCCCCTTCGCTGTCCATAAGCATACGGTACAGCTCCTGCTCTCGTTTCTCATATTCCTGAATATCCGCGAACTGGATCCACAGCTCTTTTTTCACGGTTTCAAACGGGGTAATCCGTTCCAGGATCAGCTTGCTTGCGCGGTCCTCTTCCGCAGAGATCCGCCCACTGACGAATACCTTGCTGTCCACGTTCAGAAGCGTGGTATTTTTTTCATAGTCCCTGGGAAAGATCAGTACCTCTGCCGTACCTGCCAGATCCTCGATGGTGATAAACGCCATCATTTTATTCGTCCTGGTCGCTTTGACCGTTTTACTGGTGATCATGCCTCCGATCACCGCTCTTTCATTATCCCGGACCTTTGGCTCTTCTCCTTCCTCCGGCGGGAGAAAATCCGTGGTCACATGTGTGATACCTCTCCTCCACTGTTCTTCATATTCTTCCAGAGGATGGCCGCTGATGTAAAATCCCAGCACCTCTTTTTCAAAGGCGAGCAGATCCTCCTTCGGATATTCAGAAACATCCGGCATCCGGATCTGGAAAGCTGCCTTCTCCTCTTCCGACACAAAATCGAAAAGACTCATCTGTCCGGCAAATTCCTTCTTTTTCTTATGTGCCGCTTGGTCTGCGATCGGCCCATAGACCATCATCATCTGGCGGCGATTGGCCGGAAAACTGTCAAAGGCGCCGGATTTGATCAAGTTTTCAATCGTCCGTTTATTAATATCCTTTCCGGAAGTCCTCTCGATAAAGTCACTGAGATCCCGGAACGGGCCATGCTCTTGTCGCTCTTTTACAAGGCCTTCGATCACCGGTCTTCCCACGCTCTTGATCGCATTCAGACCATAACGTATTGAATTGCCTGACACGGAAAAAACGCCTTCACTCTCATTGACATCCGGAGCCAGAATACCGATCCCCATCTGCCGGCAGGTCATGACATATTCCGACACCTTGGAAGAATGATCGATCACAGACGTCATCAAGGCAGCCATAAATTCCACCGGATAATAATATTTCAGCCATGCAGTCTGGTAAGCTACCACGGCATAGGCAGCCGCATGGGATTTATTAAACGCGTATTTTGCAAAATCGATCATCTCATCGTAGATCTTATTTGCCGTCGCCTCGGGAATCCCGCGGGTTATACATCCCGGAACCTCTTCTTCCTCGTTTCCGTAGACAAAATTCTGCCGCTCCTTCTGCATGACAGAAGCTTTTTTCTTGGACATAGCACGGCGTACCAGATCGCTCCTGCCCAGGGTATAGCCTGCCAGTTTCTGCACGATCTGCATGACCTGTTCCTGATAGACGATGCAGCCGTAGGTCGGTTCCAGGATCGACTCCAGTTCCGGACAGTCATAAGTGATCAGCTCCGGATGATTCTTCCATCGGATATATTTGGGGATAAAATCCATAGGACCCGGACGGTACAGAGAGATACCGGCAATCACATCCTCAAGATTTTGAGGCTTCAGTTCCTTTATGAAATTCTTCATCCCCGTACTTTCCAGCTGGAACACACCATCTGTCCTGCCGGTTCCAAGAGATGCATACACAGCTTTGTCGTCATAGTCCACATGATCGATATCAATGCGGACGCCTTTGCTCTTCTCTGCCAGCCTGATGGTATTCTGGATCACAGTCAGGTTACGGAGTCCCAGAAAGTCCATCTTCAGAAGCCCCAGCTCTTCCAGTGTCGTCATGGTAAACTGAGTAGTAAGCGAACCGTCCTGAGCTCTGGAAAGCGGAACATATTCCATCACGTCCTTCTGACTGATAACAACACCTGCAGCATGCATAGAGGTATGACGTGGAAGGCCCTCCAGCCTCCGGGACATGTCCACCAGCTCCTTCACCTGTTCATTGGTTTCATAAAGTGTACGGAACTCTGAATTGACATCCAACGCCTTATCCAGCGTGATATTCAGTTCCTGCGGCACCATTTTTGCGATGGAATCCACGAATGCATACGGCAGGTCCATGACTCTTCCCACATCCCGAAGGACGCCTCTTGCCGCCAGCGTACCAAATGTTACGATCTGCGCCACCCGGTCTTTTCCATATTTACGCACCACATAGTCGATCACTTCCTGACGCCGGTCTACACAGAAATCGATATCGATATCCGGCATGGAGACCCGCTCTGGATTCAGAAACCGTTCAAACAGGAGCTGATATTTGGCCGGGTCGATATTGGTGATCCCCAGCGTATAGGACACCAGGCTTCCTGCCGCCGAACCTCTCCCAGGACCGACCGCGATCCCATGATCTCTGGCATATTTGATAAAATCCCATACAATCAGGAAATAGTCCACATATCCCATCTTCCGGATCACGGAAAGCTCATACATGAGCTGCTCCTTCAGTGTCCCGTCATCACCCAGATAACGTTCTTCAAACCCCTTCATGCACAGTTCATTCAGATATTCCCAGGAAGTATACCCGTCCGGCACATCGTATTTGGGAAGCTTCGTTACGCCGAATTCAATCTCCACATCACACCGCATGGCAATCTTGTGTGTATTTTCAACTGCCTGAAGGGCATAGGGAAAAAGCTTCGCCATCTCTTCTGGCGATTTTACATAATACTGGCCGCCCTCATAACGCATCCGGTCCTCATCTGCCAGACGCTTTCCGGTCTGAAGGCAGAGCAGGATATCATGAGGCTTTACATCCTCTTCATAGGTATAATGTATATCATTGGTTACTACAAGCTCGATCCCCAGCTCCCGGCTCATGCGCATAAGCGCCTGATTGACCTGTCTCTGCTCCGGAATTCCGTGATCCTGCATCTCCAGGAAGAAATTCCCCTTCCCAAAGATCTCTTCATACTCCTGTGCTGTCCGACATGCCTGTTCATACTGGCCTTTCGCAATATCCCGCTGAACTTCTCCCGCCAGACACGCACTCAACGCAATGATCCCCTTATGATACCGTCTGAGAATCTCCTTGTCCACCCGCGGCCGATAGTAAAACCCTTCGGTAAATCCGATGGATACGATCTTCATCAGGTTCTGATACCCTTCGTTGTTCTCCGCAAGCAGTACCAGATGATAATACCGATCCTCCCCGCCTGTCGTCTCCTTATCAAAACGGGAATTGGGAGCCACATAGACCTCACAGCCGAGAATCGGCCGGATCCCTTGTGCTTTCGCTTCTTTATAAAAATCGATTACCCCGTACATGACCCCGTGATCCGTGATCGCAGCGCTATCCATTCCCAGTTCCTTTACACGTGACACATACTCCCTGATCTTATTGGAGCCATCCAGCAGGCTGTATTCCGTATGCACATGCAAATGTGTAAAGTTCATCCTTCTCTTCCTCCCCCTGACTATTTCCTCTATTATACCCCATAATTCACAGATCTGTATATCCAGTGTTAAAAAATTGTGTAAAATTCCATATGCGGGTCTGCGCATAAAAAAAGCGTCCGCTTCCGGACGCTTTCATACTGTCTGATTATGCTGATTAGCCATTGATCATAAAGTTCAGCAACTTATCAATATCCTCTTTCTCATAAGCGATGATCTCCAGCTCCGGAATCTCACCATTGGAGAAAATATTAGCAAGAGACACATACTGACACAGCTTGGACTTCAGATTCAGTCTGTCTCCTTCACCCGTTACCAGTTCTACCTTACCTGCACAGTCGTCTACTACTTCAAAAAATTTGTTTACGTCTTTAATGTTCTGTACTTTCATGTTCTTAATCTCCTTTCCTTCTTTACGCCCCCTATTATACTCAAGGTTTCCAAAGATTGCAAGTGGTTTTTTTCCTGAATTTTCGGGCTTTTTAACGACCGCATCTCTGCTTTGTACACCTTGTCTGCAAAAGGCTTTTTCCCTTTATCGGTTTTGGTTATTTTCAAATATTTTGATAATCAAAATATTATCTCATCCCATAAAAATTCATATTTTTCGGATGCTTTTTTCCGTAATTTCGATACGCCTTTCTCTTAAAAGATGCCCGACCGCACGTTTAAAGGCATTCTTACTCATGGAAAGTTCCCGTTTGATCACTTCCGGAGACGCCTTGTCCGTAAATGGAAGCACGCCGTCAAATTCTTCGATCGCCTTCATCACCTCTTCCGCGTCCGCATTCATCTGCACATACCCTTTTTCCCGGATACTCAGATCCAGTTTTCCATCCGGCTTTACTCCCGTAACCCTCACTTCGATCCGGTCTCCGACCGATACTTGTCCAAAGAATTCCCGGCTCGGAATCAGTCCGGAATAGCAGTCATCCACTGCCACAAACGCGCCAAAATTCTCACTGATCTGATAGACCGTCCCCTGTACATGGTCTTCCTTCTGATAAGGGCTGTCTGTCCGAAGATATTCATATACATTCATGGTAGCGCACAGCCTGCCGCTTTTGTCTGTATAAAGCCCGACCAGGCACTCTTCACCTGCATGGACTTTTTTGGTCTGCTGCCGGAAGGGTAGAAACAGATCCTTTTCCAGTCCCCAGTCCAGAAATGCCCCGATCTTTGTCACTTCTTTTACAGTAAGCCTTGCCACACCACCCAGCATCAGCTTCGGCTGTGCCGTCGTGGCGATCAGCCGGTCCTGAGAATCCTTATAGAGGAATACCTCCACCTCGTCCCCTGTCTGTGCTCCCTCCGGCACCTGCCTGCCCGGAAGCAGCACCCGCTCCTCCAGATGGCCTTCCTCTGCCAGATAGACTCCGAAATCCACCTGCTTTACGATTACCAGTACCTGTGTCTTTCCCAACTCCATGTGATCTTCTCCTGCTTCATACTGTTACATCTGTCTGTGTTAGTTTGAAAGTATTCCTGCCTGTTTCCTGAATTCCACCACTGCATAAGGTTTCCCGTCTGCATCTCCCAGAAGAACCGTACAACTGTCGCCATCGTATCCTACCTTCGGACAGATCACATCATGAAGAACGGCAGGCTTCCTGTATTCCGCCCGCATCTGACCGATCACAAAATCCTCCGGTAGATACTCCGATGCAAGCTGTACATACTGTCCATTGTTCACATGATGGTTCACGTCCAGGTGTCGGGCATGAATGGCAAAAGGCTCTTCGTCCATCAAAGGATCCAAAAGGCGAATCTTCCCGGATTCTCCCTCCAGGGAAAGTCCCGGGTCCAGACCGTATGCCGAACGTATCTCCGCATTCACAAGCGCCGGACGCTGTCTCTTCGTATCCATAAGAACCCACTCCGTGTCCGCACATGCAGCCATCTTTCCTTCCGCATCCATAAGGCGGAAATTTCTCTGGCCGCTCATTTTTCCAAATTCATAGGGCCAGGTTCCAACACGGATATGCTCTGCCATTTTCGGATAACGATAGACAATGATCTTCCAGGAACGAAGAACCCACATCCGGTTTCTCTTTTCCAGATACTCCATGCCCACGCCGATATCTTCTGAATGAAAGGTGCTGCAGTCCTGAAACGCATTCAGGATCGCCATCAACGTCATCCTGCGGTTCTGATCCACCTCTGTAAAACGTACTCTGCTGTCATACTCATACATATGCTTTTCCTTCTTCCAAAAGCTTTTCTGATTATCTATCATTATAATCGCAAAATGTTCAAAAATCCACCTTAACTTTTATATATGGAAGAGAAAGAACAGGCATATCCCTGCCAAGATAATTTCCAGCCATTCCCTGATTGCCAGCCCCATCTTCCTGGCAATCACATATATGATAAGCATTGCTACCACGATCCACATAGCTGTACCCTTCTCTTTTGTTCTGTCTGTATTTCACTTCTTGCTTCTATTAGTCATATTATAATTCTATTAGTCAATATTTGCAATGAACTTTTTATCTTAATATATACGCAGGGGCGAAAATATCTGCAGATCATAAAATGTATAATGCATGAGCATTCGGCAGTGCAATGCAAAAACCGGCAGATAAATATGCTCATGAATGTAAGAAGGGGGATGTGCATGAAAAATATTGATTATACCGCTATGGGAGGACGCATTCGAAACGCCAGGCTGGATGCGGGCTTGTCCCAGTCCGAACTGGCAGAAAGATGTAATCTGTCCGTCTCCTTTCTCGGACATATTGAAAGAGGAAGTAGAAAAATGTCTCTGGAGACCCTGGTAACCGTATGCGAAGCGTTGAACCTGAGCGCGGACTATCTTCTTCAGGATGAACTGCCCGGCAGCGACGCAGTCATCGGAAATATTATTGCATCCGTTAAAAAACAGGGTTCCTATCAATATGACCGTTATATAACGATCATCAAAGCGCTGGCAGAGATTTCTGATAAACTTTGACAAAAACCGGCTGTCTTCTCATGGCAAACAACAGAAAAAGAGCCATTCGATCTCTAACATAAATCGAATGACTCTTCTTTTATTTCTCCCGCCACTGCTCTCCGTTCTCATTGGACCACACCACCTGGTTTCGGCCCAGCTGCTTGGCATCATACAACATGGTATCTGCGAGCTTCAGACAATCCTCCAGCCTGTCTTCCGGACGGGGTGTCAGCGTCACGCCTCCTACACTGATGGTCACCCATGGACTCACAGGTGAGTTATGCTGAATATGCAGATCCTCCACCGATTGACGCACCGTTTTCATGAGTTCAAAAGCCGATACTCCCTGGCTACCCAGGAACACTGCCACAAACTCTTCTCCGCCGTACCGCGCGAACAGATCAGTGGAACGCTGGAAATAAGATGCCACTTTCTGCGCCACAGCAGCGATGACCTTGTCCCCTGCCGGATGTCCAAAAGTATCATTGTACAGCTTAAACTTATCAATATCGAACATACAGATAGAGAAAGGAAGCTCAAAACGAACGGCTTCCCTCCAGCGGGATGCACTTTCCTCGTCATACCGCCGCCGATTGGCCACACCGGTAAGTTCATCGACCATCGCCTGCTCCTTGAACCTCATCTGAAAACGATACAGCTGGATATGCGTATTCACCCGGGCTCTCACGATCACCGGATTAAAAGGCTTTGTAATATAGTCCACTGCTCCAAGCAGTAATCCCCGCTCTTCGTACTGTGCATCAGACAAGCTAGTGATCAGGATCACCGGCACATATTTGGTGATCTCCATTCCCTTCAGCTCCTTAAGCATCACAAAGCCGTCCATTCCAGGCATGACCACATCCAGTAGAATCAGAGAAAATCTTTCCTCCTTGGCAGCTTCCAATCCTTCTTCCGCGGTGTGACAGACCGTAAACTCGTAATCACCTGACAGAATCGAGCACAAAAACCTGCTCTGTACCGGACTGTCATCAATCACCAATATCTTATCCATGAAAACATCCTTTCATCCTGAATATATACTCGATAACACAAACTTTTTCCCGAACTGAAATGTATGAACTAATGAACGCCCATAATCCATAAATATCCGCAGCAATTAATTGCGTTCATTAGTATAATCCTTCATTTTCCCGCAGGATGATACACATCACGCATCTGCACCATCCCGACTACGCCTTCCATATGTAATATCCTGCGCTGCATATACTGCTGTTTTAGGCAGATCATCCTCCCCTGTGCGGGCGAGCACAGCGGATGCCCTTACCCAGCTCACTTTGTCCGCCCCGGCTCCAGGTCCCTCAGACAACTTACGATACTCGAATGCCACACAAGGCTGCCACCAGCGCAGGTTTTCCCGCAGATTCTCTACGCTCATGATGCGCAGATACTCTTCCCGGTCCTCCAGATGTACAAAATGACTGGCGTAGACCTTCAAAGCAGCTGTATAACTCACTGCATCCCCCAGCACATCTCCCACCCGGCTAAGCTGAGTGACTGTGCGGAAAGTATCCTGTTCCAGGTCTATGTAATAGGTAGAGAAAAACAAACTGCTCAGGCTACTGATGATGTATGCCCGATCCTCCAGGCTGCGGGTAGCCAGTCCCTCCCGCTCTACACCTTCCCATAGCAGATCATCTACGTCCTTCACACACAACGTAACAAAACGCGTTTCCCCGCGCTGATTTGGAATAACCTCCATCAGATTCCATCGAAAGCCGCCTTCCACCTTCCGGCGATATAACATCGATAAGGTCTCCTGTCCTCCGTCTGCGACCCTGCGCAACTGATCCAGACGGGTGAATGTAACAAAACGCTCTACATCCTCCCGATGAACAGCTCCATCCAGGGCAAACCTGGCAAATTGATCAGTGACAGGACCTTCGCCAGGCTGCCAGCCCTCCGGATCAGACTTCACCACCGTACAACGGTCCCGCTCCAGATCCATGCGAAGAATTTTCCGGTATATCAGTCCGCCTGTTCTGGACAAAGATTCCAACAACGCCTCATAATCGTTTATTTCCATCGTCTCTCCCTTCACAACAATATGGAATTCTTCAAGAAAATTGCTCTCTTGCGCTCAAACTGCACTCAGAAGGAATATCAGACTGCATATACCTGCCGCAATTCGAAAATATGATTCATTATATCACAGATCAATCTGCAAATCAATCTGTGTTCCGGCCGCATTCGCGTTCCGCACTTAACCTGGGCGTTGTTCAGACTTCCGCTGTCTTCTACATGCATATTTTCTCGCAGACAGATTTTCCTGCAGGGCTCTTCTGTGATACTTGAAGGATTTATTTTATTGTGATACCATATTTCCTGCAAGTGACAATATTCTGTTTTTTGTTGGAAGATTGGAGAATTCCTTATCCGTGCAATTGATCTGCGAAAAGACCAGATGAACCGCTCCACCTTTTATGCGCACTGCACAGATGTCCATGACATTATTTGCCAGATGGAGCGGAATTTACAGAAAAACTTATAGACGATTATCCTGCTCCCGGAAAGGTCAGGGATTTGAAGCATTTTGGGATCAGACCAACCGGAACATCATACCATCAATCTGGAGGCTCGAATGACTGCATGAATATACATTGTTATCGCTCTGCTCCCGTAATGGAATCCACATCATAATAAACCGCCATCCATTGATTGAACCATGCTTCTTTATCAATCGAGACATTTGGATTATGTCTGATCGCATTGTATGTATTTTCTGTTGGCGTCAGGAGATAGACTGTTACTTCCCGGATTCCCTGAGACTTTTGTTCCTGAATCATCCTGATCTGCTCATTTGCCTCGTCGTATGTTCTGCTTATATCCATGTATGCCGTTCCATACCTGCCAAAAGCAAGCACAATTAAAAGAATCACTGCGATCCTCTTCCACCGTTCAAAACCGGGGTCCTCTTTTATTTTTCCAGCAATTTGCCCGATTGCTATTATTATAAAGCATACTGCCCATATCCACGATTTGCCACTGATAATCGGCGATGCCAGTAAAACTATGATACTTGCCATTCCAGAAATGCAATAAAAAAATGGTATGATAATATACGATACCCAATTCTCTTTGGTCTGAGCTTTATTTTTTATCAGCATATAGCAAATTATCATCAATATTAAAAACAGCAACAATATATAATGATAAGAAAATCCAATAATTCCCCGAAACCTTTTTAAATATGTAAGAACAGAAAAAGGCTCTGATACCATTCTTCCTCTGCTACTGGGTGATAAGAGCATTACTCCCATCCCCATACAGGCTGAAAAAATACCCGCAATACTCCAGCAGGGTATTTTTTCTTTTCTCTGAAACCAATATCCCACAAATAAAAGTGTCAGTAAAATAACTGCTCCGCCACCATTCTCATTTGTACCACCAGCCAGAAATCCAACAGGTATCATCAGTATTCCCTTCAGAAACTGATGTCTTCTTTTTTCAGGATTGTTCATATGATATTGATATGGAAACAAATACAGTAATCCTATCACTGTCATCCATAAATAATTGCATGCGCCGGAAACCCATAGAACTGATAATCCAAAATTAGGCAAAAATGCCAGCATAAGCAGGTATACGACCCCTAAATGCCAGGCTTTCCATTTACTATAATCATTTTCTGTAAAAGCCAGAAGAAGCCAGCCCAAGAATAAAAACATCAATGAATTGCAAATGTTAAATACATTTTTATCAAACATCATAAAGAACATAACGATTGCATGACTAATGACCCTTCCGTTATATGCCTGATAATGATTCCACAAAGATACGAGCAGATCCTCAATGCCTTCCAATGGCCTTGTCGTCCCGCTTGGAAATGGATTTTCCCAGAAAAAGTGATACATATAATCATCCG
>CAMWMT010000006.1 GCA_947175375.1 uncultured Clostridiaceae bacterium
ATCCACATCCTTGACATCTTTGGTCATAGGTGCCGTCCTTCATGATCGTAACACTGTCACAGATCTCCATGATCTCTTCCAGACGATGGGAAACATAGATGATGCTGACGCCGCTTTCTTTCAGCTCTCTAATGTATCGAAATAACGTTTCTACCTTTTCATTTTCCAGAAGCGCGGTAGGCTCATCAAAGATAACAAGTCGAATATTTTCATTTACAGATATCTTGCTGATCGTGATCATTGCCTGCATGGCAACCGGAAGAGAGACGATCGTATCTCTTGGATTTACATTCAGCTGAAACTTGTCGATGATCTTCTGGCTTTCCGAATACATGGTATTCCAGTCTAAGATTTTGCCTTTCATAGGAAGGCGTCCCAGGAAATAATTTTCTGCAATGCTCAGGTTTCCGGCAATATTGACATTCTGATAGTTCGCATGCATGCCCAGGTTTTTCGCGTCGATGGCGTTCTTCGGGCATTCCCATTTTCCATCCACATTGATCTCGACTTTTCCTTCGGTAGGAGCCTCCACGCCCATAATACATTTGATCAGTGTGGACTTGCCTGCGCCGTTTTCGCCGACCAGCGCGCGCACTTCTCCTTTTCGTATGGTGGTTGATATTCCTTTCAGTGCCTGGACTCCCGGATAGGTCTTTACAACATTTTCAATTTTAAGCAGAACCTCTTGTTCCATACCTTTTCCCCCAGTGTTCTCAAATTACGGCGCTGCATCTGCTGCTGCACATGCAGCGCCTGTTCTTTGTGCCTGTGCCAGGAAGCCCAGGCAGACACTCTTTCGTCTACCGGTCTCCTGTATATGTCCGGATGCTTATTTCTTTAATAAAGTCGGATCAAGCATTGCTGCATATTCATCCTCGTGCATGTTCGTTGTGGTGACAGCTACCGGCGGCATAGCGATCTTCTGCTCGGTCTCCGGATTCTGGCCCTGGAGCAGTGTCTCTACTGCGTTCTTAAGAGCCGCATAGCCCTGTCCGTATGCATCCTGAACGATGATACAATCAATGAATCCATCCTCAAGCGCCTGAATCTCAGTTGGGTCAGAGTCAACGCCGATGGTGATGACCTTGTCTGCGATTCCTGCATTCTCTACTGCAAGCGCGATACCATCGCCGGAAGTATTGTTTGCGCCATAGATACCGATCAGCTTGTCGCCATAAGTAGCAATCTCATTCTCAATGTCCGCCTGTGCCTGCGCCAGGTCGTTGTTGTTGTACAGGGTATCCAGTACTTCGATGTCAGAATTCGCTTCTACATAAGCCTTGAAATTGTCCATTCTGGGCTGCAGAGACGGATTGACATTGGAAAACTCCATCGCGATCACGCCTTCCTTTGCGATCCCTGCTTCGTCCAGCAGATTCAGCATGATCTCGCCTGCCATATCTCCGATATCAGCGCTGACAGTCGTGTAATACTGATTGTAGCAGTCTGCAAATTCAGTGGAATCCAGTGTCTCAAGACCACAGTTTGTAAAGTTTACAACGATTCCCTGATCCATTGCATCCTTGGAAATGCTTCTGGTAGAATCCGGAACCTGTGTTGCGGAGATGATCGCGTCCGGCTTGGATGCAATGGCATTCTCAAATGCACGGATATAAGCCTCAGTCTCTGCCTCTGTAGCTGGACCTACCGTTGTGAAATTGATCTTGATTCCATGCTCTGCTTCCATATCCGCTGCAGCATTCTCCATGCCGATCTGTTGGTACTGCCAGAACTCAGACTCTGTAGAACAGGTCACCCATGTGATATCATAGGACTCTCCGGATGCTTCTGCTGCCGGTGCTTCTTCTCCTGCATCCGCTGCCGGTGCTTCCGCCTCAGTCTCTGTCGGCGTATTATCCTGTGCAGCCTCAGATCCTGAACTGCTGTTTCCACCTCCGCATGCAGTCAGCGACATTGCCATCATACCAACCAGCCCCAGTGCCAAATACTTTTCCATTCTTTTCATTTTGTTTCTCCTTTTCTTTTCTATATTTCAAGTACGCATCTGTACTCAAAACCAAACCTGTCTATCCTTCAAATGTTTTCCTGAGATATGCAACCGATTCAGCCGCTTCTCTGTCCAGCGTCTCTTCAGAACAATCTTCCTTCAGATCCCTCCAGATCCGGATATCCTGTCCCACCTCTCCGCCGTGAATGACGAAAGGTTCCATGACAATGTTTGCAGTATAACCGACTTCCTTCAGGGCTTCCCCGATGGCTTTCCACGGAACCATATGTCCCTGTCCCGGAAGCTTCCGGTTGTTCTCTCCCACATGGACATGTCCCAGCTTCTTACCCGCCGTACGGATGGCTTCTGCGAAATCATCTTCTTCCATCCCCATATGGTAAGTGTCCAGCATGACCTTTACATTATCTGCGCCTACCGCATCCACATAGGCCACACATTCCTTTGCCGTGTTGATGAGATACCCTTCATGACGGTTCAGGACTTCCATGCCCAGTTCGATACCATAGCTGTCAGCGATCTTCGCCAGTTCTTTCATATTCCGGATGCTTCGATCCAGGTCTCCTGCCTTGTCCGGTACTTTGGAATAATCCGCCGGCCAGCACGTATACAGGCCGCCTCCCACCTGGCGGACGCCCAGTCTTTCAAGCACCGGAAACGTATCCTTCCAGAACCGGAATGCATTTTCCACGATGGCAGAATCCGCAGAAGCGATGTCCTCGGTTGGCTTTGGGCCGTATCCTCCGGTGAGAAGGATTCCTTCCTCATCCGCACACGCTTTCAGCCTGTCAGTCTCCTCTTTTGTAAGGTCTTTGACTCCTGCACACGATATCTCCAGTATATCAAAGCCAAGTTTTTTAACTTTTTTGATATACTTCAGATAATCCGCGCCCCACTGTCTCTCCCAGTAGGCATAATAGATACCATACTTCAACTTTTTCACCTCCTGATCAGATTTTCCGGCAATCCAGCATCACTTCCACTGCGCCAGATTGTCGTATGTTTTCAGCAATGCTGTATAACATTCGTCAAAATATTGCTTTAGTTCCCCGTAACGTCTGTGGTTATCCATATCCGGTTCGATCACATCATCCACTTTGACGAAACGGTCGATGGCGGTAAAATCTTCCAGCACCCCGGTACCCACGCCGGCACAGACTGCCGCGCCCATGGAGGTCGCCTCGTCCAGCCAGTTCAGCCTTCTGGCTTTTACACCATAGATATCCGCCAGCGCATGCCGGATCGGATCCCCTTTGGCAAGGCCGCCGATGACGTTCAGCTCCGTGATACTCATATTCTTGCGGAACACGTCCAGGATGATGCACAGGTTCATCAGGATTCCTTCCACAGTGGCACGGAGCATGTCGCCTCTGGCATGTTCCATCTTTAACCCTACGAAAGCTCCCCTGGCATTGGGATTCCAGCGGGGACTGCGCTCTCCCAATATATATGGAAGGTACAGAAGCCCATTGGCCCCTAACGGGGACTGCGCAATCTCCCGGTTCATCAACTCATAGGGACTGACTCCCTGTCGCACAGCGTCTTCCTCCAGATCCTTGCAGATCGTCTTTTTGATAAACTGATAAGAGTTGCCTGCTGCCTGCATGGTTCCGTTTGGCGAATACATCCCCGGCACCATATGCGCCCAGTTGTAAGTACGGAGCTCTGAATCATAGATCGGCGTCCTGCTGGTCAGCGCCACCCAGGAAGAAGAACCCAGATAATTGAAAGTATCTCCTTCCCTCACGCTCCCGGCGCCAACAGCTGCGCACACACCGTCACCGCCTCCGATAACGACAGGTGTTCCCGGCGCCAGGCCGCATTCTTCTGCTACTGATGGTGTCAGTTCCCCCGCCACATGGGTGGATGCATAGACTTCCGGCAGCTTCTCCTGGTCGATGCCTGTCAGTTTCAGTATCTTCTCTGACCATTCCAGTTTGTTCAGGTCCAGGCAGTTGGTTCCGGACGCATCTGTATAATCTGTGACGAATGCGCCGGTCAGCCTGCGTATCACATAATCCTTTGGCTGAAGCATCTTGTATGTATTCCGGTAGACCTCCGGCTCATTATCGCGGATCCACATCAGCTTCTCGATGCTGTAAGAAGCACTGATCTTATGACCGGTGATCAGATAGAACATACGCTCGCTGATCTGCTCCCTCAGGGCTTTCTCCTGTTCCTGGCTCCTCTGGTCTGCCCAGATGATCGCCGGACGAAGCGCGTTCCCCTCCTGATCCACAGGCACGCAGCCCATCATCTGACCGCTGAACGCCATACCTGCCACCTGTTTCTTATCCACATCCTTCAGAAGCGCCTTGTTGTTCTCACAGACGGCTTTCCACCAGTCCTCCGGATTCTGCTCCGCCCAGGTACTGTTGAAGAAATTCGTCGGATATACATAAGTGATGCTATTGACCAGCTCCCCGTCTGTAGTAAACAGGGTCGCTTTGTCTCCGGAAGTGCCCAGGTCATGGGCAATTAAATATTTTCCCATTATTCCATTCCTTATTTAAGTTCCGCATCTTCCTTCCAGGGCACGGTCCGGAGATTGCTTTCCGGCCGCTCCCACGCCCAGAAACCAATCTGTGCCCTGTCTGGAAGATGCTGATTTTAGTTCCGCATCTTCCCCTCCAGGGAGAATACTGTTTATTCCATATCCTCAAAAGGTGCAAGAATCTTCTCGATCTCTCCCAGTTCTTCTTCTGTCAGATCCCAGGTAGTGCAACGGATATTCTTCTCAAGCTGCTCGATGGAGGACGCCCCGCCAATGATGGAAGTGACCTCTTCCTTCTGGCGCAGCCAGTTCAGGGCCATCTCATTCATCGGCCTTCCGATCTCATCCGCAAAAGCTTTCAGTTTTTTTGCACCGTCCTGATAGGTTTTAAAGATCTCTCCGGTCAGTTTCGGATTCTCATTACGGATATCTCTGGAGGAGATCGTCAGTCCATCCAGGAACCTGCCTGCCAGAAGCCCCTGGAACAACGGGCTGTACGGGAGGAATGCCTGGCCGTATTTCTTTACATTCGGGAAGACTTCCTTTTCCGTGCGGTATTCCAGCGGAATCCCATGATAACTGCCCGGGTTGCGCTCCAGCATATTATAAAGTCCCTGCTGGCAGTCCACGGAAATGTACTCCATCATCTTCTCTACATCCGCCTGTGCAAAATTGCTCAGGCCCACATAACGGATCTTTCCTGCCTTCTTCATGATATTCAGCGCCTCTGCCGTCTCCTCCAGCGGTACATTGGGGTCCGGCCAGTGCATCTGGTAGATATCCACATGGTCCGTCTGAAGACGGGTAAGCGTATCATCAATCTCTTTTAACAGGCTGTCTTTGGACAGGTTGTTCCGTGTCTGATGCTGCTCATTCCAGAGCAGGCCACCCTTGGAAGCAATCAGCACTTTGTTCCGAAGGCCATCTTCTTTTAATGCTTTTCCAAGAATTGTCTCCGATACGCCCCAGCCATATACCGGAGCCACATCAAAGAAATTGATTCCCAGGTCGATGGCATCATGGATGATCTTGATGGATGTCTTTTCTTCGGAGGAATCCCAGTCTCCTCCCATGTTCCAGCAGCCGATTCCGATCGCTGATATCTTATCTTCAATTTTTGCTACTTTTTTATAAATCATGATTCCTTCTCCTAATATATATTTAACCGGTCTTATTTTGTCTGCTCTTTTCCTCCCTTCCAACCCGGTCAAGCTCTCTTTTTCCTAAAATTTAGCGCATTTTAATGTAACCGGTTACACAACCGATATAATTCATTTTTTTCAATATAATAAACTAAATTTTCCCTTTTTTTATGTTACCGGTTTCATCTCCGGTAAAAAAAGAAGTATTACTTCTTTTTTCTTTTTTCAGAACCTTTCAGCTTTACCTGATAGGGTATCATGCAGATATTTCTTGCTTTCTTCGGATGCTTCACTCTCTCCTGGAGAAGTCTGAGTGCCATACGCCCCATTTCGTAATTATCACGGTACACACAACTGAATGGAATCCCCAGGATATCCAATGTTTCGATTCGGTCATTGCCCATAAGGGCAATATCTTCTCCGATCACCATCCGTTTCTCATTCATAGCTTTCAGAAATCCAAGCGTCGTCTGATTATTAGAGGTATAGACTGCATCCGGCAGTTCTTTTCGGGACAAAAGCTCCATGGAAAGTTCATAGGAGCGCTTTATCAAAAAATCTCCATAGTAAATATCTTCTTCTTGAAGTGTAAGCCCGCAGTCTTCCAGCCCTTTTCTAAAACCTTCCAGCCTGTCCCTGCTGATTTTCATATCCATATCCCCTGTGATCACTGCCATCTTTCGGTTGCCCGCCTTATATAATTCCAGCGCTGCCTGATAGGAACATTGATAATTCTCATACAGAACTGCATCCCATGGCATATTCGCAAAGTCACGGTCGATAATTACAATCGGAACTGAATACTCTTTAAGCCTTGCCAGCAATTCTCTTCCCTCTTCCGTCTCCGGATAGTCTACAGAAGGACCAAGAATAATTCCCCTTACCTTCTGTTGTTGAAGAACACGAAATGCTTTCTTCTCTCTTTCCAGATTATTCTGTGTGTCAAAAAGCACCAGCGACAGATCCAACTCATCCGCCACCTGTGTAATTCCATGCAGAATATCTGAATAAAAAGTATTCTCAATCTCCGGAAGCACAACACCAACTACCTTGGTCTCCTGTTTGGAAAGATTTACCGCTAATGTGGAAGGCATATAATCATATGTCTCCATGATATTTTCAATCTTCCTGCGTGTTTCTGCCGCCACATATCCGCTGTTATTCATGACACGTGATACAGTTGCTTTCGATACACCCGCCATCTCAGCGACATCTTTAATCGTAATTACCCTTCCTGCCATTATGTAACCGGTTTCCTTTTCTGTATCTCTACTATATCGTTATTTTGCCTGATTGTCAACACTTTTTTGCCATTTTGTTAACCATGTACATTTTCAACTTTCCGTTTTATACAAAGTGCACAAAAATATTGGTATCGATTCCCATGTTATATATGTAACCGATTTTATGATCCATAAGTGTTTTGATTGCCAGTCAACTGTCAATCATGCCCTTCCCACCTGGTAGATCTCATATTCATACCGTTCTGCATCCACATAGAGCGAAGAATAGACCAGCGCTCCGCGCTCGGTGCTGGCGATCCGCCGGCTGTGCAGGAGCGGCGCGCCCATCGGTATCCGCAGGATCTGGGACTGCGTAAAGGAAGCACCCACTGCCGAGATATGCTCCACCGCATCTGTCAGCCGGATCCCGTACTCATGCTCCAGACAGGCATACACGCTCACGCAGTCGCTTTCCTTTAATGTAAAATTTGGGATCAGGTTTGCCGCCAGATAGTCTTCCATCTCACATACCGGCTTGCCATCTGCACACTGGACCCGCTGGACATGGTACACCAGGTCTCCTTCCCTTAAAGAGAGCGCCTCCCTGACAAGGTCTGGAACCGGGATCTTTTCCAGGGCAAACCCCTGGGTCGTCACCTGATATCCACGCCGCCGCAGGGTTTCTGTAAAAGAGGTAATCTTATTCAGGTGCTGGGAAGTGGAGACATCCTTTACCTCCGTTCCCCTGCCCTGGGTGACAGAGAGATAACCTTCATTCGTCAACATACTAATCGCACGCCGGACGGTCGTCCGGCTGACCCCATAGATCGCTTCCATCTCTGATTCTGTTGGCAGGAAGGAGCCTGGCATATATCTGCCCTCCTGGATATCTTTCTTCAAACTGGTGTACATCTGTCTATATGCAGGTATCCTTGCCATATGCCCTCCTGTTTTTACAAAGATAATTATCTTTCGCCATAAAAATACCCTTTTCTATGAATTGATTATAGGACAACGCTGAAAAAAAAGCAATAGTAAATCAAAATATTATTGACATATTCCAATTTCAGTGTTAACATGTCAAAAGATAGTTATGTTTCTTTTATTTTAATACATAATTATCTTTTGGCAGAAAGAAGGCATGGAGATATGTAGGACAGGTGGCCGGCGCTGGCCACAGACAGGAGAGAATTTATGATCAGGACAGTATGGAAGGATATACGGTCAAAAGAAGCAGGGCACACCCAGTGCCACGAGCATATCTGGCTGAAAAGGGGCGCTTCTTATAAAGCAAACCATGCCCTGTGTATGGATGACCGCGAGCGGTCCCTTACAGAATTAAAAGACTATTACCAGGCAGGGGGACGGCTGATTGTAGATGCGCAGCCTACCGGATGCGGCCGGGATGTGGCCATGCTGGCGGAACTTTCCATGGAAAGCGGCGTTTTTATCGTAGCCACCGCAGGTTTTCATAAAAAGGAATTTTTCGACGATTTACTGCTTTTTACCTGGCCGGAAGAAGACCTTGTCAGACTCTATACAAAAGAGATCGAAGTCGGCATTGAATCCTCTGGCCAGGGATCCTCCCTTTACAGGGCAGGGATCTTAAAAGCCGCTGCCGACCGGAACTGGCAGACAGATCCTGTATACCAGAAGCTCTTTGAAGCAGTCGCAAAGGCAGCGGGACTGACCGGCGCCCCGGTCATGATCCACACAGAGAAAGGGAACGACATCCTCCGTATAGTCCACTGGTTCCAGGAGCGGGGCATCTCTCCGGAAAAACTTCTGATCTGCCATCTGGACCGCACACATTACGACATCGATTACCATAAAGAAGTGCTGGCTACTGGCTGCTCTCTGTGCTACGACAGTATCCACCGGCTGAAATATGTATCGGAACAGGAAGAGATGGCGCTCCTCTGTGCCATAAAGCAAAGCGGGCTGACCGGGCAGGTCGTCCTGAGCCTGGACACCACGAACCAGAGGCTCCGGTCCTACTATGCAGAAGATATGGGGCTTGACTATATTCTCACTGACTTTCTCCCGCAACTGCGGGAACATGGCTTTACTGACCAGGAAATCCGGCAGATGTGTACCACAAATGCCAGAAATATATTAAATTTTGCATAAATGCAGAACACAGCCAAGAAAGGGGTATGAACCATGAAACTTGAAAAAGCAACGCAGCCGACCATGTATTTTATTGGTGTGACCACAGGATCGTCTTCCATTATGAAGGTATTTCCGGAGTGGGCACAGGCACTGGGGCTGAAAGATACTGTGATGAAGGGCATCGATATTGCCATTCATGAAAAGCCGGAGGTATACCAGGAGGTAGTCTCCTTTATCAAGAATGACCCGCTGTCCATGGGCGCTCTCGTGACCACCCACAAGCTGGACATCTACAATGCCGCGAAGGACATGTTCGAATACCTGGATCCGTATGCGCTCCAGTTCGAGGAAATGTCTTCTATATCCAAGCTGGACGATAAATTATGCGGACACGCCAAGGATCCTATCACCTGCGGCATGGCCATGGAGGAATTTGTTCCGGAGAACTACTGGAAGGATCATCCGGAAGCGGGCGTCCTGATCATCGGCGCAGGCGGGAGCGCCATCTCCATGTGTTCTTATTATATGAGAAATGCAGGCAAAGGAAATGACCCGGCGAAGATCGTCGTCTCCAACCGCAGCAAGCCCCGTCTGGACGCCATTCGGGAGATCAACAGCAAGATGAATCCGGCAGGTATCCCGACGGAATATTACCTGTCACCGGAGACCACCGATAATGATGCAGTCCTGGCAAAGATGGGTAAAGGAAGCCTGATCATCAACGCAACGGGACTTGGAAAAGACCGGCCGGGGTCGCCGCTGTCCGACGCCGCTGTCTTCCCGGAGGATGCACTGGTCTGGGAGATCAATTACCGTGGAGACCTGCTGTTCCAGCATCAGGCGGAAGCACAGGCCAAGGAACGGAACCTGACGGTCAATGACGGATGGATGTACTTTATCTATGGATGGACGCAGGTTATCGCAGAGGTCTTCCATCAGGAGATCCTGGGGGAACGGCTGAAGGAGATGGACCAGATCGCGGCGAAGTTTAATAATCGGGGGTAGGTTTGCTTCGGGGAACGCCTGCCGGGGGAGGATATTCCTTCCAGACCCCGCTTGCGCTTAGTGAAGGGCGCAGCGGTACTAAAGCTCATGCTGCGCGTTCCGCTTGCATTCGCTAAGGACCGGCGCCCTTCAATGGGTCTTACAGGAATATCCTCCCCCGTCAGGCTGGTTATCGTAGCCTTGTAAAAGACATGATATGAACAGTCATAACTGCCAACGAAAACATAAAAAACCAAGGCAGTACTCAACAGGAGGGAATAATATGGCACACTTTAATGAATCAGAAACACTAATGGATTTTGAGAGAGGTTTCGTAATTGATTTTGACCTGGAGACAGGCTTGTCGAAAATGATGGATACTGGAAAAAGGTATCTGGGGCAGATGAACGGGATGTTTGCGGATCAGAAGGCTTATGAAGAAAAGATGAAAGAAGGAGACCCGCTGGTCTATGAGTTCCATTCCATGCCAGCACCGGAAACAGACGGGGATTTTGCATTTGGCTGCTCCATCCTGAATCCGGGAAAGGTCGGAGATGAATATTATTTTACAAAAGGCCATTTTCATACAATTCTGGACACCGGAGAGATCTATTACTGCCTGAAAGGGCATGGGTATATGATGATGGAAAACCCGGAGGGAGACTGGCTGGCGCTGGAGATGTCTGCCGGAAAAGCAGTCTATGTACCGAAACGGTATGCACATCGCAGTATCAATGTAAGCGACAGTGAACAACTGATCACATTCTTTGTCTTCCGCGCGGATGCGGGACATGATTATGGGACAATCGAGACCAAGGGTTATCGGAAGCTTATGGTGGAGAGAGACGGCATGCCGACGATCATTGACAATCCGAACTGGAAGTAAAAGGGAAAAGGGGATATTATAATGGCAAAATATAAGGTACTGGTCACTGCCCGTTCTTTTGGAACAGTAGATGATCTGGCAATAAAGTTGTTAAATGAGAATGACTGCGAAGTAAAGAAACTGGAAACAAAAAACGGTCCGGTCCCGGAACAGCTCAAAAAGGAACTTCCAACAGCAGACGCAGTTATTGCGGGTCTGGAAGATTACGATAGGGCACTGATCGAATCAGCAAAAAATCTAAAAGTCATCTCACGCTATGGAGTAGGATATGACAAAGTAGACCTGAATGCGGCATCCGAAAACCACATCGCCGTCACCGTTACGCCCGGAGCAAGCGCAGACTCTGTTGCAGACCTGGCCGTGACTTTGATGCTTTGTTCCGCCAGGAACATCGTCGTTATGGACAATGGGATCAAGGGCAGGGACCAGGTACGTCCCTCTGGCGTGGAAATGTGGGGCAAGACCCTGGGCGTCGTAGGGGCAGGAAGGATTGGAAAAGGAGTAGCAAAACGCTGTACCGGTTTCAACATGAGGATCCTGTGCTATGACCAGTATCAGGATGAGAATTTCAAAAAAGAATGCGGCGCAGAATATGTGGAACTGGAGACGCTGATCCGGGAGTCTGACTTCATCACGATCCACTCGCCACTGACGCCGGAGACCGCGAACATGTTCGGAGCCGAGCAGTTCAAAGCCATGAAAAACGATGCAATCCTCATAAATACCGCGCGGGGCGGCATCGTGGATGAAGGTGCTCTATATGAAGCACTGAAAAATGGAGAGATTCGCGGAGCTGCACTGGATGCAACCATAGACGAGCCGCCCTACGACAGCCCTTTATGCACGCTTTCCAACTGCATCCTGACTCCGCATGCGGGCGCAGCCACGAACGAGGCTATCAGCAACGTGGGACTGATGGCGGCGCAGAACGTATTGGATGTACTCACCAGCGGAAGCTGCGCTTATGAAGTAAAATAAGATATTTCTGCAACGTGTGTGGTGCAAACCAAGAACAGGTTTTGCCTGCCTCAGGCGGACGTAATATGCCCAAATGAGACAGACAAAGCCTGTTCTTTGTCTGATCAGTCTTCAAAAACAATACCTGCCTGATGCCTTGCTTCATCCAGCACTTCCATAACATCCAGCGTATGCTGGTTATAGATCTCAGCCTGCTCAAACTTACTGCCTGCAGCCAGGCTTACAAAGACCTTTAATTCATGATACAGGCGCGGCATCCCGTCATTTAATGAAAAGTCTTCGGTCTCTCCACTGTTGTACCCAAAGGAAAATGAGTTATATACATTCGCCGGTTCTTCACTGTGGATATAGCCTTTATCGCCCTGTATATTGATGGATACCGGAGCTTTACAGTCTTTCGCGCCGATACATACGCACTGGAAAGAGGGATATTCCATGGTCAGAATACCGGAGGTATCGATTCCCTTTTCAACATTCGCGATATAATGTACTGCCGACGGTTTGCCAAAAAGTCCAAGGACAAAATGGATGTTATAAACATTCAGATCCATCAGCGCACCTCCTGATTGTTTCGGATCAAAGACCGGAAGTACCGTTCCTTCCTTAAACAGGTCATAACGTCTGGAATACTGGGAATAATTCATCTGTACGATCTTCACATCCCCAACCTTCTGGACCAGTTCTTTCGTTTTCTCATAATTGGGCATATACTGATTGGAGATGGCTTCAAAAATGATCACCTGGTTCTGCTTTGCCGCATCAACCAGTTCCTTTGCCTGGGCATATGTGCTTGCAAAGGGTTTTTCCAGGATCACATGCTTTCCATGCTCCACTGCCTTTTTCGCATATGCATAGTGTAGATGGTTCGGAAGCGCCACATAGACAACCTCCACATTTTCATCATCAAGCAGCGCGTCATAATCATGGTAAATATTGGGAATCCCATACTTCTTCTGGAAATCCTGAAGCTTTGGCAGACTGCCCTCCCGCCCGAAGATCGCATAAATCTCCAGTTCATCGATCTCTTTTGCCGCTTCCAGAAAATCCGGAACAATCGTTCCTGCTCCTAATATTGCTGTCTTCATAGTTCTCCTCCATTTCTTTTCCATTGAGAAACAGGGGTTCCGGGAAATGTAATCCCGGCTGTATGATAAGCGTTCGTATGGAGTGTATCGGACAGTGAGTCGGCTTTGTCCGTCTCACTCGGACTCAGACGTCCGTTTGAGACGGACAAAACCAACTCACTGTCCGCTCCAATCCATACAGCACTGCTTATCATACAGCCGGTGCTGAATTTCCCGACAGCCCCTCAATATTTCCGTGTTTAACAAGCCTGCCCTGTTACCTCTTTATAGGCAGCCTCGATGATCTCGAGGACAGCGATTACTTCTTCATCCTTCACAAGCTTCTCTTTACCATGGAAGATCACCTCATACAGGTTATCATAGATCTTTCCGTAATCCTGTACTTCCATCGGAATCCGCTCATCATGCTTTTCTCCGTTTTCATCGATATATCTGAGAAGGCCCCATGTCTCTTCCGGCAAAGGCTCCATGGATATCTTTACGCGGGCATTATGGTCATCTTTTGTCGCCGACTGATGGGGAAGCGGCTGTACCATAAAAGAGCCTTTGGTTCCATGCACCGTAAAGCGGGGATGATCAAGCATGACTGACAGGCATGTTTTTACCACTGCCTTCATATTACCATAAAAGAAATCAAAATCATAGTAATCATCTGCCTCGCCTGGATAAAAGATACTTCTTACATCTCTCACCGTGCGCTCCGGAATTCCCAGAAGGGAGACGATCTGGTCGATCGGATGGACTGCCAGCCCGTACAGGGTGCCATAACCCTTTCCCCATCCGCCCGGCTTGTAATAATCATAATGAGATTCCACTTCAACCAAATCTCCAAGCTTTCCGCTCTCTACCACTTTACGAACCGTCCTGAAATCCGCGTCAAAACGCCGGTTCTGGTTCGGCATCACGACCAGCCCTTTTTCCTTTGCCAGCGCAAACACTTCCCGCGCTTCCTCCGCCGTGATCGCAAATGGTTTTTCCACCAACGCATTTTTCCCGGCGTTCAGAATCTGTTTCGCATAGCTGACATGGAACTGATCCGGTGTATTGACTACCACCAGATTTACTTCCGGATCATTCAGCACCTGGTCAAAATCCGTCGTGAAGATGATCTCCGGATAGGCTTTCTCACACTCTTCATCACCGATACGGTCCTCCGCCCTTCGGTACACATATTTTACTTTCACATTCTCTTTCTTTTCCACATAAGGAATATGATACCTTCTCACACTCCCGCCAAAACCTATGTATGCTACTACTAACATTTCAAACCTCCGTTCATATATTCAAATATTTGTTATTCAGCGCTTTCCAACGCTTTCCAACGCTTCATTTTCCTGTTCCTGCTCCAGACAGGATTTTTCATAATTTTTCCAGAATGGCAGATAGATCACAAGACCGATCACAAATGCGACGATTGGCAGGAACGCCGTCTTAATATCACCTGTTCCCAAAGGTCCAAGTACGAATGGAGGAGTCGCCCATGGGGGAGCTGCAAAAAACTTTCCAAAGAACGGAGTCGATAATAATACATAGCCTACGCCGAAAGAAACTGTACCGCTTAAAATGAATGGAATCAGCAAATATGGGTTTAATGCCAGCGGCAGTCCGAAAACGACCGGTTCCACAATCGTGAATATAGCGGGCGGAAGGCAGGCGATCCCCAGTGTCCTGTGATACTGTACTTTAGACCTCATCATCAGGAAGATCACGGGCCATGCAGCCGCAGGCCATACCATCAGACGGTCCAGACCAGTATTTCCAAAAGCAGCCAGGACATGCGGCAGATTGTATATGGACGTTCCGCTTGCCAAAGCAGCCGCATTCTCTTCCAGCCATATGGTTCCAAAAGGCGTGAACAATGTCGTCCACATATTCTCGCCATGCAGGCCGACCGACCATAGCAGCATACCAACAAATTTAGCGCTTATCGCCACAAAGATATTATCTGCTCCGGAAATCAGCGGAGAAAGAACGCCCATCAGCCATGAGACCATATCAAATCCGAGAAGCGTACGGATCACCCAGCAGATACTAAAGCAGACTGCATAGGGTACCAGCGATGCAAACGAATTACCTATATTGGGCGGAACGGAATCCGGCATCTTGATAGTAAATCCTTTTTTAATGAAGAGAGCATAAATCTTTACCGATATCAGGCTGGTCAGAATACAGACAAACAATCCCGATGCGGAAAAAGCAGTAACTGCGATACCACCTGCCTCGTCCAGACCTCCAATAGTAAAAATGATAAAACTTGCCAGCCCCAGCAGTCCCGCGCTCTTTGTGTCAACATCCAGCTTCTCAGCATAAGACTCAGAAATGGAGACCGAACAATACAATGCCAGGAAACTTAGTGTAATACTGTTCATCCAGGCAAACTTATCCGCAAAAGGCTCCAGAAACGGGAGAAGCGCGCTTCCGCTGTTGCCGACGCTGGGCGAACCAAGAACATAGACGACCAGGAACAGGGAACCTACAATAATGACCGGGAGCGCCCCGACCATGCCGTTCTGGATCGCTGCAACCGCAGGAATCTCACCTAATTTTGCAAGCGGTCCGGCAATCACATTTGCAAAATCCGATATCTTCTCAATAAAACTTTTCTTTTCGTTCATCTTTCTCTCCCCTTTAACCCAGCAGCTTCTTTGCCATCTGCATGGCTTCCTTGCCCTTCATTTGTCCATAAACCGCCATATCGATCACATCCGCCGGTTTGTTATGGGCATCCGCAATCTTTTTAATATCCTTCAGTTTATAGCGGATCTGGGGACCGACCAGTACCACGTCATAGTTATCAATGACGGACTCTAACTGGGCCACCGGAAATGCCTCAACCACATCCTGGGCATCCGCAAATTTCTTCATGTTATTAACCAACAGGCTGGTAGACATCCCAGCAGCACAGATCAATAAAACCTTCATTATATTTTCCTCCTGTATTCTGATAGATATGTTATTATTTGGACAGTTTCTCGATCGTCTTGTACAGCTTTATCATCATCTCTGCCTGATCCCTCATAATGATCGCAGTCGTCAGATGATCCTGCGCATGTACCAGTATGATATTAACATCTGCCTTCTGGCCGGACGCTTCTCTCTGAAGCATGTCGGTCTGGATATGATGTGCTTCCGCCATCTTTTCATCCGCGCTCTTCAGAAGCTCCTGCGCTTCCTCAAACCGGAATTCAGACGCCGCCTCGATCGCTGCCATGGATTCCGCTTTGGAATCACCCGCCACTGCGATCAGTTCAAACGCGACCTGGTATTCCATGGTCATTTCATCTCCATCCATTTTGTGTACCTCCTTCTTTTCTGAAAAACCGTTTTTCTTTTGATACATCGAATATATCAGATGCGTTTCTTCGTGGAAACAGCCTGGAGGCACTTTGAATCCTGGTTACAGTTTTTCTGTCTCTACACAAAAAAACAGACGTATTTCATGAAAGTTTGTTTCATAAAATCCGTCTGTACATATTTCTGGCAATCAACGCCCGGTCCTTTTTTGAATATTGCCCTTTAATAATCTAACTCATCGTCATATACGAATTGCTGGGACAGGTCAAACTGATAACAGTTACGATGATGGACCTTGTCCAGATTTTTATCAAAATTCCTTGAAAAAACAACCGAGTAAATGCAATCCAGTATAAAATGAATCGCATACTGCGCCGCGAATGTATCTATCTTTTCCGTCTGGAGCAGTTTCTCCTTGGAACTGGTGAAAAGTATATAGTCCGCATAAGCTACCATTTCAGAATATGGATTGGCAGTGATCAGCAGGGTAGATACTTTATTTTTACGCAGGCATCTGATGGTCTTCAGCGTAGCGGGCGATATCCCGGAATGGCTGACTACAATGGAAAATGCCTTTGTAGCGGTGCATTTTGCCCTGTTCACCATACGCAGTATATCATCGATCAGATTCACGTGATAGCCGATATTTTCCATTTTATCTACAAAGCCTTCACAGGATGCTGCTGAACTTCCAATAGAATAGATATCAATATTCTGCCTCTTTATGATCTCACTGGCTACTTTATGCAAAACGGCCAGGTCGATCTCGTCTGTCGTCGCCACGATCTGTTCGATGGCAAGCCTTGACAGGATATTGATGATCGTCCTTGGCGTATCCATGGAAGAAAACGGATAATTGCCGTCAATGCCGCGGATCTTCTGATGAATCTCCGAACATTCCTTTGCAAGGATGATCTTAAACTGGTTAAAATCGTCGACCCCCAGTTTTTTACATAAACGTGAAACGGTTGGCGGAGACACAAACACTGCCTCCGCCAGGTCCCTGAGCTTCATCGAACAGACAAGGTCCATATTTTTCAAAATATATTCCGCCAGCATCTTTTCACTTGTGGTCAAGTCCTCCTGTTTTTCCAGCCTCTCGATGATCATCCTTGTATTCCCCCCTGCACACATCCCCATAGACCATGTTCCCTACATAAATCCTGTGACAAACTGTTTTATCATATTGTAACATAAGGGAAACATACCGTAAATAAACATAAATGGAAAAACGTTAACCATTCCGCCTTCCTTCCAGGGCCTTCATCAGATATGCCATATTCCGCCCCAGACTTCTCATGGTTAAATGTTTTTAGTACCAGTCATGCTTTTCATTCCGATCCAGACCATTAATACGCTCCATTTCCTCTTCCGTCAGTTCAAAGTCAAACAGTTCCGTATTTTCCTGGATATGGTCGGGATTGCTGGAACCCGGGATTACCACCACGCTCTTTTGCAGATTCCAGCGGAGAATCACCTGTGCAGACGATTTTCCATGCGCCTGTGCAATCTCCGAGATCACCTCATCGCCCAGAAGTTCTGCCGTATGCCCTCTTCCGCCAAGAGGATACCAGCCCTGTACCACGATACCAAGATTCTGGATATACGGAATCACATCATTTTCCTGATAATAAGGGTGTATCTCATTCTGCACCAGCGCCGGAGTAATGTTTATCTGTGGAAGAAATTCTTCCAGCTCCTTCACATACCAGTTTGACAGGCCGAGCGAGCGAATCTTTCCGTCCTCCACAGCCTTTTCCATGGCAAGGTAAGCTTCCACATCACCTGTACCAGGATGATGAAGCAGCATCATGTCAATGTATTCGATATTCAGCTTTTCAAGAGCTTCCTCGATGGCGGCTTCCGGGTCAGCAAACTGATTAGGATACAGTTTCGTTATAACAAAGATCTCTTCTCTGGGGATACCGGAATTTCTCACTGCTTCCCCTACACTTTCTTCGTTGTGATACATATAAGCGGTATCGATCAGACGAACCCCTCTGTCAAGTGCCGCCGTAACAGAGTCCACACAGGTTTCCCCGGTTAAGCTGTAAGTACCCAGACCATATATGGGCATTTCATATCCGCTGCTCAACATGACCGTTTTCGTCTCAAAATTAAATGTAATATCGTTTATCATAGCGTCGCTGTCCTCCTGTATCTGTATTTCTTCCTCGTCCCGGAAACTGCCTTCCCCAGAATCCATACTCCCGGAAGTTTTTTCCTCAACTGCCTTTTCCGGAGTCTCTGCCTGTTCTGTTAATCCCGAAGTTTCTGTCTGTCCGACCAGTGTTTCTCCCGATTGCTTCCCACAGCCCGACAGCATAACTGTGAAAAATACCACTACTGCTATATTAGAGAACCTCTTCATCCTGCACCTCCTATATCC